>DATGNG010000279.1:0-2096 GCA_035306865.1 Sphingobacteriaceae bacterium | reverse complement strand
GTCAATTTCACAAAATCAGCCACACTGAGCCGCTCGGCCCGCAAGTCCCAGAAAGGATGGTCGTCCATCTGGTCCTTGGGCAAAACTCCTGACAGGGCATTCCGAAGCGTTTTGCGTCGCTGGTTGAAAGCTGCTTTGACGACTCGCCAAAACAACGTCTCATCACAGTCCAGTTGCCCGGTTTGGTTTCGGGTCAGCCGGATCACACCTGATTGCACTTTTGGCGGAGGGTTAAAGGCCCCGGCCTTCACTGTGAACAAATACTCTACTTCATAATAGGCCTGGATCAAAACACTCAAAATTCCATAAGCCTTGCTGCCCGGTCGGGCTGCACAGCGTTCGGCCACTTCCTTTTGAAACATGCCCACCATTTCCGGCACCCGATGGCGCTCCTCCAATATTTTAAAAAGGATCTGCGAGGAAATATGGTAAGGAAAATTGCCAATCACTGCTACTTTCCCCTTAAAATAGGTGCTGAAATCCAGGGTCAGAAAATCCCCGTGTATGAGCCTTGAACCCAGTTGGGGGTACTTGCTGTGCAAATAATCAATGGATTCACCATCCACATCCACCATCCAGGTCTCATATGCTTCTTCGTTTAAGAGGAAATCGGAAAGTATTCCCATCCCCGGTCCCACTTCCAGCACCTGCGGGTAACCCAAAGCAGGCCGAAGCGCTCCCACGATCCGTTCAGCCGTGTTTTTATCCGTTAAAAAATGTTGTCCTAAATGTTTTTTTGCCCTGACGCTTTCCATCAATTGAGATCGGGAGTTAGGCGAATGTGAATTGCAATAGGCCTATCTTACTAATATACTAAAAATATCTATGATTTGCAAAATTAAAGTATATTTTTGGGGAAACCGCTATTGTGAACCAATAATTGCACAATTGTGAATCAATCATTGCACAAATGCAACAAATAATTAGGGATTCATCCATGATGCGCACAATGCTTCTTCTATTTTATCTGCTGACCTGGGCCACATTGGCCTCGGCAAGTCAGGTTAAAGAGATTGTTGGAGTGGTGCTGGACGAAGGTGGTGACCCCATACCCTATGCTACCTTGTACATTTCTGGGACCAGGATCGGCACTTCTGCCAATTCAGAGGGCAGGTTCAGTTTGAGTGTCGGCCCAGTCAGCCCGGAGTACCTCAACCAAAAGGACACCCTTACGCTGGTGGTTCGGGCCGTGGGGTACCAACAGGCCGCCCTACCGTTTTCCCTGGATTCGGATCTGTCCCAGCCCCTCGAAGTCCGCCTCAAAAATGAAAATTTCCGCATAGAGGAAGTCAATATTCAACAACGGGAAGACCCTGCCTATGCGATTATCCGGCAGGCCATCAAGAATCGGAAAAAACACCTCGACGAGATTCCTCCCTATACTGCAGAAGTCTATATCAAAGGTGTGCAACGCCTGTTGCAGGCACCTGAAAAATTTATGGGCATCAATATCTCAGAGGTCGGCTCAGAGCTGGGGCTGGATTCCAATCGCACCGGGATTTTATACCTATCGGAATCTGAATCCAAAATCACGGTCAATCCGCCCAGGCTTTTCCGGGAGGAAATGATCAGTTCCAGCGTTTCAGGCAGCAACAGCGCCTTCAGTATCAACCGGGCCTCCGACCTGCAAATAAATTTTTATGAAAATCACCAGCAGATAGTGGAAGAACTGAGCCCACGTCCCTTTGTGTCACCTATAGCAGACAATGCATTAAACTATTATCGTTATCAGTATATGGGCTTCCATGAAGAAAACGGATTGACCATCAATAAAATCAGGGTGATTCCGAGAAGAAAGGCTGAGCCTGTATATGAAGGGGACCTTTATATTATTGAGGGTTCCTGGCGAATTTACGGGCTGCAGCTCCTCCTCACGAAGGATGCTGGGATCAATTTTGTGGATAGCTTGAGTATCCGGCAGGAATTTATCCCTATCGATGGAGACACCTGGATGCCTGCCAATATCCGCTTTGATTTCCAGGGGGGGATATTTGGTTTCCGGTTCGGCGGCCAATTTGCAGCTGTGTTTTCGGACTACCATATAGGATACGAACCCTTGCCCAGGTCCGCTTTCAGAGAATTGCTAAGAATTGATG
>DATGNG010000278.1:0-3289 GCA_035306865.1 Sphingobacteriaceae bacterium | reverse complement strand
AGGAAGGACATGTGGAGGAAGGACATGTGGATTCCGGTGAAACTGACTCCGAAGAACCTCAATTTGTAAAAAGCATGGTGGATACGGGACCCCCTGAGCGGGAAATCACCGCCATGCTGATCCAATACAGCAATCCTGCGGCCATTGGGCAATTGCCCCGTATGATCAACCAAGGCACCAACATGCAAGCCGCATCACCTGCCCTGGAAAGTGCCCGCCTGTTTTCCTTGTTGGGTGTAGGCATCGATTCTCTGCAAATGTTGGCCTACATCATCATGTTCATGGCTGCATTCAGCGTATTCATCAGTCTTTACAATGCCTTCAAGAGCAGGAAATATGACCTGGCTATTATGCGTACTTTGGGAGCCTCCCGTGGCAAACTATTTGGTATAGTAATTGTCGAAGGTGTTATGATCACGGTGTTTGGCGCGATGCTGGGCATCGTCCTGGGACATTTGGCCATGTATATGATCAGCCTGCAGGCAGGCAATGCGGGTTCATTGATTTCCGCATTCCAGTTTGAGCCTCAGGAAGCCTGGTTGCTGGCCATTGGCGTGTTAATTGGTTTTGTGGCCGCCGTCATCCCGGCTATGAAGGCCTACAATACTTCGATTTCGGAAACTTTGGCAGAATCAGACTGACATTCCCTGAATTTAAGATCGCTATTGCAAATTATAAAAATGATGAACAACAAGATAATTAAGACATTCCTTCTTTTTGTGGCCCTGACCTTTGGCAGCAGCCTGGCACATGCACAGAAAGCTACATTTCCGGTAGATCCAGCTTTTCAGGATCCATTTACCGTCATTCCTGACCATACTCCCATGATGAATGAGATATGGGAAAAGATCAACACCCTGATGTACAGAGTGACCAAAAAAGATAATCAAACCATTTATACGCCACATTTCCCGCCTGAATTAAAGGGTCTGGAAAGCAAAACCGTAGAGTTACCGGGTTATCTGGTTCCCCTGCATGGTGGCCGTAACCACGACACTTTTATGCTCTCGGTGCTACCCATTATGCAATGTAGTTTCTGTGGCACCAATGATATACCGCCCATGATTGAGATTATCATGAAAAAAGGCAAGAATGTGCGTTTTACGGAAGACCCGATCCGGATTAAAGGTAGGGTATTTCTCAATACGGATATATCAAAAGGCAATGCCGAAATCCAGATTTTGGATGCAGAACTGGTCAATTGAAGTGACCAAAAGCAATCAGAATCAGTCAGAACTGATCAATTGAGGCGGTCAAAACCGATATGCCAGGGACAGTGAGCCATACTGATGCCTGAACAAGGATTGGGTAGATTCCTTGGTATTGAAAAAATATTGGATTTTGAGGGTAATGGACTCATTCGCATACACTCCCCCGAAATGATTGGAGATTTGCCAGCGTTTGGGCATGACCGTTACCGGCCCCTTATCCTTCAGGAACATACCTCCCTGCATGGAGGCATCATAAAATACCAATTGTGCCTCGGGCTTGTAATATAAATATAACTCTTTATCCGGTTTCAGATTTGCAGACTGGAGCCGGGCATTGAAATGTGCGGATTGATCGAAAGCAGACAATTTCCCTACCCTAAAAACAGGACCCGTTTTAACATTGGTTTGAAACATCCCCAACCTCACCGAAGAGTGCATTGCCACATCCAGCATTTGGCCACGGGTACGCCCCAGCAACAGATTATGGTCCAGAGCCAGATCAACTACCCATGCATCCTGAAGTTGAAATTCCCATCCTGCGGCATGGTACATATTGAGAAGATTGTGTAATCCTGCTTGCAATTGCTCCCCAAAAGCCCTTTTTCCAATTGTTCCCAGACTCAGTGAATAGGAAAGATATTGTTCATTATTATAAAAATGCTGCTGCCCAACCGAAGCAAAAACATAGCCAGCAATAGGGCGGTCCACTGCTTCCAGGGAGTCAATTTGAGCAGTATATGCATTATAAATTTCATGCCCCAGCCTAAATTCGATCAGGCGATTTTTTTCTGTTGGTTTTAATTTTGAGGAATCAACAATTTTTCGTAAATTTAAGAATAGACCATTGGTATAATATTGATCCTGCATGTTCATCAGGTACATATCATTGTCATTGCGCAATTCGATTTCGGTCCGCCGAATGGATTTGGTGTCGATTTGGGAAACAAGCTTGGGATCTGATTGGGTATTTGTTTGAGCTTGTATGCACACAGCCCCCGCCACACTTAACACAAGGAGCAGGAGTATTGGCCGAAAGGCGTTGCAAAACAACGATTGTAACCCAGGTCGTAAAAACATGGGTGCAAACTTACAAATATTCTAATTTAGAATAATTCTAAAAAATACGAAAGATTGGCATAATTAGTTGCTTCCCATTACTATTTGTATTTTTGTAAAATGAAAAAGAGTTCTATCATCGGAATGATAATCATTGCATTGGCCATTGCGATGATCATCGTCATCTATGCAGATTCAAGTACCTATTCTACCTTTACCGAAGCTAAGGATAAGGAAACCGAATTGTACGTGGTCGGCGTACTCAATAAGGAAAAAGACCTTTATTACGAGCCTACGATCGATGCAAACCACTTTTCATTTTACATGTACGACAATGACAGTACCGAATGCAAGGTAGTCTTCCGTGGATCAAAACCGCAGGATATAGAGCGTTCCGAGCAGATCGTGCTGACTGGTAAAATGGTGGGAGATGAGTTTCACGCCAGCAAGATCCTGATGAAATGTCCCTCCAAATATGTTGAGGACGAGGTGGAAGTGATCGAAGCCAGCAGCGTAGCGATCGGGACAAGCAGTGCCATGAACTTTTAACAATCAAAATTATCGATGGATATTCAATATGTAGGCGAACACCTGTTGCCGGGCAAACTGGGACAATTCTTCGTCATCCTCTGCTTTGTCACCGCCTTACTCTCTCTTATCGCTTATTATTTTTCGAGTAAATTCCATGAAGAACGATCCTGGCTGAAGTTGGGCCGGATTGCGTTTTGGATCAATGCAGTAGCGGTATTGGGAATTGGTTCCTGTCTATATTATATTATCTATAACCATTATTTTGAATACCATTATGCCTATGCGCATTCGTCCATGTCCTTACCTACTCATTTTGTGATCTCCAGTTTCTGGGAGGGGCAAGAGGGCAGTTTCTGGCTGTGGATGTTCTGGCAGATGCTTATGGGGATTGTGCTGGTGTTCCGTGCAAAAAGCTGGGAAGGGCCGGTGATGACCTTCATCATGCTCTGTCAGGTAATCTTGGCATCCATGTTACTGGGAGTTGAAATTTT
>DATGNG010000277.1:0-5927 GCA_035306865.1 Sphingobacteriaceae bacterium | reverse complement strand
ATTATTTTGACTGCAGCCATGTTTGGCACTACTGCAGTTGCCCTTGGTGCTTTTGGTGCCCACGGACTGGAAGACAGGATTTCGGCCGATCAGCTGGAAACCTGGGAGACCGCTGTTGATTACCAATTCTATCACACCCTTGCCCTGCTATTTCTCTCCACATTTTCCAGAGCTAAAAGCAATTTTATCCGGGTGTCGTTTATCAGTTTTGTGGTTGGAATTCTGTTGTTCTCGGGGTCTCTTTATCTATTGAGCACCTACTCGCTGACTGGATTTCTAAAACCGGCCATCCTGGGTCCGGTGACTCCGATCGGTGGCTTGGCATTTATTGTAGGTTGGGTGGGGCTGTTCGTGGCTACGCTGAAAAACAAATAATTAGTAGAATAAAATCAGGAGGGATTGATTGAATTGACTACAGGAGGGCGGATGGACCGCAAGACGTTATTCGTCGATGTAGTGCTTCCTCTTGCGATTCAGGGGACTTACACCTACCGCGTGCCTGCCGACATGGCGGATCAGGTGGAAGAAGGCCGACGAGTCATTGTGCAATTTGGGAAAAACCGGATTTATTCTGCGTTGATTTATAAGATTGGGGAGAAGGCACCGGAACGCTACGAAGCGAAATATATTCTGGATGTGATGGATGAGGAGCCGATCGTGACCCCGGAGCAATTCAGGCTCTGGGAATGGATTGCGGATTATTACCTCTGTACATTGGGTGAGGTAATGCAGGCCGCACTTCCTGCTGTATTGAAGCTGGCGAGTGAAACCAGGATCACCAAGGGTCCTGAGGCCGCAGGAGACCGGGATCATTTGCATGAAAAAGAGTTTTTGATTTTGGATGCGCTGGATTTGGTTCCGGAATTGAAAGTCAGTGATGTGGTCAAGCTATTGGGCCAAAAAACGGTATTCCCAATACTCAAGCGGATGTTTGATAAGGGCTTAGTACTGATTTCCGAGGAGCTGGCACCCAAATTCAGGCCTCGGCGACAAATTTATCTGGAGCTGGCTGCCGAATTTTCAGATGAAGAAGGCAAGCGCTTGTTGCTGGATTCGCTCAATAAAGCACCCAAACAACAGGATGCGGTGCTCGGATTTTTACAATTGCGCAAGCAATCGGGCAAAATCACCAGGAAAGCGATCATCGAATCTACGGGCGTCACTACTCAAGTCATCAGGTCATTGATTGAAAAGGAGGTGTTTGTGGAAAGGGAGGAGTTGGTGAGCCGGATTGGAGGCGAAGATGTAGTCCTGACCAAAGATTTCACACTCAACCCAGCGCAAAAAAAAGCCTTACAGTCGCTGCAACAATCCCTTGAAGAAAAGGAGGTGACCCTTTTGCACGGGGTGACCTCATCGGGCAAAACCCAATTATACATTCGGTTGATCGAAGATTTTTTGGCTACAGGCAAACAGGCGCTTTATCTACTGCCCGAAATTGCACTGACCACACAGATAACCGAAAGGCTCCGCTTGCATTTTGGGGCCAAATTGGGGGTTTACCATTCCCGTTTCAACGATCAGGAACGGGCAGAGATATGGGCTAAAGTTTTGAAAGGGGAGTTACAATTGATTATTGGAGCCCGGTCTTCAGTGTTTTTGCCCTTCCACCAGCTGGGATTGGTCGTAGTCGATGAGGAGCATGAAACTTC
This sequence comes from Sphingobacteriaceae bacterium, assembly GCA_035306865.1. GTDB lineage: Bacteria > Bacteroidota > Bacteroidia > Sphingobacteriales > Sphingobacteriaceae > DASRQK01. The sequence goes on along the minus strand of DATGNG010000277.1, from coordinate 4,275 downwards.
CTACAAGCAATTTGATCCTGCACCACGTTACCATGCCCGGGACACAGCCATTTTTTTGGGGCACATGCATGGAGCAAAGGTGGTTTTGGGATCAGCGACACCTGCCCTGGAAAGTTTTTATAATGCCCGTTCGGGGAAATATGGAATGGTGCAGTTGACACGCCGCTTCGGCGAATCCCAATTCCCTCAAATCGATGTAGTGGACCTCAAGGAGGCCGCCCGCCAGGAGCAGATGTTCAGCTATTTTAGTGGTAAATTGTTGAAGGCCATGGAGGAGGCGATTTCCAATAAGCAGCAAGTCATTTTATTCCAAAATAGGCGGGGGCACACTCCAGTTTCTCAATGTAAGACTTGTGGCTATATTGCCAAATGTATTCATTGCGATGTAAGCCTGACCTATCACAAAAGTACCAGCAAACTGCATTGCCATTATTGTGGATTTATGGAGGATCCGCTGCAAATTTGTCCGGCATGTGGTTCCACTCATATTGAAAGCAAGGGGTTTGGAACCGAGCGGTTGGAAGAAGAACTGGAGTTACTGCTTCCAAAGGCAAGGGTGGGTCGTTTGGATCTGGATTCGGCCAAAGGAAAACATGGATTTGAAAGGGTGTTGTCGGCATTTGATGAACACCAATACGATGTGCTTATAGGTACACAGATGGTGGCCAAAGGATTGGATTTTGGGAATGTTTCTGTGATCGGAATTATCAATGCGGATGCCCTGATTCATTTTCCTGAGTTTCGTGCTTATGAGCGGGCTTTTTCCCTGTTAGCTCAGGTGGCCGGCAGGGCAGGAAGGCGCGATCAACCCGGACAAGTAATCATTCAAACCTACAGCCCCAATCACCGGGTAATACAGCAGGTGGTCAGTCACGATTATGAAAGCATGTTCATGACCGAGATCAATGAGCGCAAGAGTTTTTCGTATCCGCCCTTTTTTCGAATGATTCGCCTCGAAGTAAGGCATAAAGAGTTGGCGGTGGCCAAGGCCGGAGCGGAGCGATTGGTGTTTCTATTTCGACAACAATTGGGAGAACGCGTGCTGGGGCCGGAACAACCTCTGGTTTCCCGGATTCGAAATCAGTATATAGAATCGATTTTGCTCAAGATTGAAAGGCAGGGCATTAGCATAGCCAAGGTGCGGGAATTGATCCGGCAGACTGTGCAGCATTTTGGAACGGAAAAAGTGTTTAAATCCGTTCGGGTCCTGATTGATGTGGATCCTTATTAGGAAGCCGCTCTGTCATTTTCACTGTTTTTTTCAATTGGTTAATTGAGTGGATTTCCCTAAGTTTACAGACAAAATGGCTTTTAAATATATAGACAATTATAGGGAGCGTGGTGCCCGGAAAAAGTTGGTGGCTACCCTCAAAGAAAAGGGGATTTCGGACCGCCGGGTGTTGGAAGCAATTGGCAAGGTACCAAGGCATTACTTTTTTGATGAAACGTTTTGGCTGCAGGCCTATATGGACAAAGCCTTTCCGATTGGGGATGGGCAGACTATTTCACAACCTTACACGGTAGCCTACCAGACCGAGTTGCTACACATCTCACCGGGTGACAAAGTGCTGGAAATCGGCACAGGTTCCGGATATCAGACATGTATCCTGTTGGAACTCGGCGCTGAAGTATATACCATAGAACGACAAGAGAGTTTATATAACCGGGCGGCTCAGGTACTGCCCTATATGGGTTATAATCCTCATTTTTTCCTTGGGGACGGATCGAAGGGATTACCGGAGTTTGCACCTTATGATAAGATTCTGGTCACAGCCGGTGCTCCCTTTGTCCCGGAGATCATGCTCAGACAACTCAAAATAGGAGGGGTGTTGGTGATTCCGGTAGGGGATGAAAAATCGCAGAAAATGTTGACCGTAATTCGTACCGGCGAGCAGGATTTTGAACGTATTGAGTTGGATACTTTCAGGTTTGTACCATTGGTAGGAGATCAGGCTTGGTAATTTTTACAAAAAACCGAAGGAATAGGTGGAACGATATCAAAGGAACATTGCAGAAGCCGGCAACACACTTGCCCGGCTGAAAAAAAGGGTTAATATTTTGGCTTTATCCCGACTGGGTGTGATTTTGCTGGGTGTGGCATTGTTTTTTTGGCTGGCGCAAATCGCCTCCTTTTGGGCTTTGATCGGGTTGTTTATGGCCCTGATTCTTTGCTTCGCTTTTCTGGTTCGGAAACAGAGTAAGGTGGAGGAATTGCGGGTGCGTTGGAATGCATTTGCTGAAATTAATCTCAATGAAATCCGGATTGCCGAAGGTAAGTCTAATATTTATGACCACGGAAATATTTACCAGAATCCGGCACACCCCTATTCTGATGATCTGGATATTTATGGGGAGGGGTCCATATATGAAATGATCAATCGGGCAGCAACCCGCCAGGGTAAAGATCGGTTGGCAAGCTACCTAAGCGCTCCTGCGGGTTCGGAAAATTCGACCTTAACGGCAGGGGATCCGCCCACTCTTCAACTTATTGAGATGCGTCAAAAGGCGGTTGTTGAATTGGTTGCAGATCGGGATTGGTGCCAACAGTTTCAAGTCGATTTATTTCACGCAAAACAGGATGGGCGGGATCTCAAAAATGCGCTAAGTCACTACGTTTCCGGGAAACAAAAGGAGTTTGGGAATAGATTATTATCCATTTATATACGTTTTGCACCCTATTTGGTGCTGGGGATTTTCGCCGTTTCCTATTGGGTTCCACTTCTTTTCAAATTTGGAATTTGGCTGGGGATTGCCCACCTTTTGTTCAGCCTGGGTTATGCGGCGCGCGTCAGTCAGATTGGTGGTAAATTCGATAAGATCAGCACCTTATTGAGGACTGTAGGAAAAGCCGTGGGAAGCATCGAGGATAAGGACTGGAACAGTTCAATGATGGTAAAGCTGGCCGAACGTATCCGCTCTGGAGGGGTTTCTGGTCAGCAGGTTTCCCTGTCTATCCGCCAGTTAGCCGAATTGCTTGAAAAACTGGATTATCGACTGAATATGCTCGTAGGCGCACTCATGAACATGGTGTTTTTATGGGACTTTCGGCAAGTGATGGCCTTACAGGAATGGCAAAAAGCACATGGGGATGAAGTGCTGGATGCATTGGATGTGATAGGGGAAACCGAAGCATTGATGAGTTTTGCAATATTTGCAATCAACCATCCCACCTGGAGTTTTCCGGAGGTTCATTCAGCATCTGAGCGGATGCTGGTGTTTCAGGAGATGAAACACCCACTTCTGGCCCCAGACTTTGCTATTGCCAATAATTACTCCAAAACAGATCATAGGATTGCGTTGATTACTGGATCAAATATGGCGGGCAAGAGCACATTTTTGAGAACGGTGGGTGTCAATACCGTGCTTGCCCTTGCCGGGGCGCCCGTATGTGCAAAAGCTATGCAGGTGTCAGTCATGCACTTGATCACTTATATGCGGATCAAAGACTCCTTGCAGGAGAGTACTTCTACCTTCAAGGCCGAGCTGGATCGGATGAAAATGCTCTTGCAAACCATTCAGACGCAGCCTGCATCCTATTTCCTGATTGACGAGATGCTTCGGGGGACCAATTCGGTGGATAAGTTCAAAGGGTCGAAAGCCATTATCGAACGCCTTATACAGGCAAATGCAACAGGAATGGTGGCTACACATGACCTGCAATTATCCAGGTTGGAAGAGGCACACCCTGGTGTGATCCGCAATTATCATTTTGATATTCAGGTGGTCGAAGGGGAAATGTTATTCGATTATAAGTTAAAGCAGGGTGAATGCAAAGTGTTCAATGCTTCTTTGTTGCTTAGGGGAATCGGGATTGAGGTGGACCGGGTTTAGGATTGATGCATATGTTGACCGTATTTTAGTCAACCTTTTGCGGAATTTGTGTTTCGGCGGAAACCCCTCTTCCCCAAATTTGCATGAATTTGGGGATTTTGTGTTTTCGCTAAAACAAATTTCCGAGAATTGAATTCATTTCTCGGAAATAGTGAAAGCTGTGAAAGCAGTGGTTTAAAAAAATATGAATCAACACAAGATTGACCAAATTATTGATCGTATTTTAGTCAGGTTTTTTCAGGCCGACTTATGATCAATCACCGTGTCCTGACTTCCACTGTTGACTGAAGGTTTTATTGGCCGCCTGGGGAAGGGATCTTTTTTCTCCCCATTTTTTTCTTAAAAAGAAGCGGATAAGGAGATTTTTGGTTTTGGAACCAAAGAAATCCAGCCTCTTCCTTTTTTTGGTTGTAGCCGTATAAATCTTCCACAACATTTTTTCGG
>DATGNG010000276.1:0-2126 GCA_035306865.1 Sphingobacteriaceae bacterium | reverse complement strand
CTATTCTAATGCATAATGCGGGTTTAATTTTTGCGGGATGGAGGTAGTGGATCATCAGATATTGGCAGGAGTGCCTTTTGTTTCGAATGAGGAAAGGGAAGCCTTGTTGGAACAGCTTAAGGACGCGGTGAGGGAGAATTTTGATACACTCAACTAATAGATTAGTATTAAATAAATTATTCTTATATTGATCGGATTAACAGTACCCTGAAACGATCAATGGTATGAGAAACTGCAACTTCATTACCCGGATAATGCTTATCCTTTTGATTCAATGTCTTATTTTTTCTTGTAAAAATGAAAATGTAGAAATACAGTTAGGCTTTAATATTGACGGTAGAAGTTTCCTTACCTTTCACAACGATACAGAAGATTCACTTCATGTCAACCTTACAAATTGGCATACCATACCCATGAGGTCACAAGAGTTTGACACCCTCTTAGCTCCAAGGACCTCCTTCGAATTCTCGTTAATCACACAAAACGCTACCTATCTTGATTTGACCGTTGATGGGATAAAGTATAAAGTGTTCACTATTCCAGATGATAACGGTGCCGTGACCGCATCCAAGGACACTAGATCAATATCCCTGGCTTTTTCCGGAGAGCTTCAGCCAATCAATGAATTCTTGGTGAATAAGATGGTCAACTTTAACTCTGCGGATGCGGATTGGATGCCGAGGACAAATATTGTGGCTAGCGCAGAGAATTTTGAAGACATCATAAAGACCAATGACTCCATTACACGATTGCATTTAAAATTTTTGGAAGAAAATGTAGATCTTGTCCCAGAATGGTTCTACGATTTTGAACTGCATCGCCTCAACTACCTGAATGCGGGCTTTAAGCTAAACTCGCTAAATTATAGGAAGAGCATGCTGAATATTAAGGATACCGTTCCAGAAAACTTCTTAGAAACTGTTCTCGATTCATTGCCCATCTCCAATGAAATGATGCTCGGAAATACGAGATACATGTATTTCCTCATAGATTACCTGAGTTTTAGAGAAAAGTCACAAAATGTATCTACTCTTGACCCGGACACAAAAGAGGGGGCAAAGGCTTCATTTGGCAGCGGAGTAAACACGATCCTAGACGAACTGTCGGGAAAGGTTAAAGATGTCTATCTCACTTATTACTTAAGCAAGATGATTAACCTTAGAAGATACGCCTTCGATGAAAAGTGGATAAACCTCGTGGAAGACGAGAAGTATCAGTCGTATCTGCTTGAAGAAATGACTGCAAATCCAGTTCTTCCTACAGGGTCAGCACTTCCTTATTTTAATCTTCCGGACAGTAGCAATAATTTTATTGAATCCCATGACTACAAAGGGCAAATACTCCTTATCAATTTTTGGGCGACCTGGTGCAAGCCCTGCATACAGCAATTTCCTTACGAAAATGAACTTGTCGATCAGTTTGCCGGAAAGCCTGTCAAATTGTTGAATATCGCCATCCAAACCAAAGAGGATAGCTGGAGGAACATGATCAATAAGCATGGATTAAAAAGCGATAATTTGCTGGCGCAAGGTAATTGGGAAGAAAAGCTCAGCAAAGACTTTGACATCAATGGATTGCCCCACAGTGTTTTAGTGGATTGGGAGGGGAAAATTGTCCAAAACAAATGTCCCCGTGCAGGTGAAAACGTAGAGGAGCTGATCGCTGAATTGTTGGTAAAAATGGAAGAAAGTAAATAGGACCACATCCCTACAACCCCCACCAATAAGTAAACTTCATCACCAAAGCCCGGTTTTGTACATTGAACGGAAACGGGATATAATTATCCGTATAAACCAAGAACAAATCCGAGGCAGGTTTAAAACGCCATTGAAAACGGGTATTGATATTCAGGTTGTCGATCTGCTCATTGTACTGGGCAAAGGCGGTGAAGAAGACCTTGTTGGTAAGCGTGACGTCCACCCGCGGCCCGACCAGCCAGAAGGACGTATGCCCCCACTGCTCGGGAAGTTGAAGGTCATTGTAGGTAGCGCTGAGCGAAAGCCCCACATAGGGCTGGAACCTATACCCGACTTCCCCGGCAAAATTGGTCATGGAGCCATTGGCATAGTAGCCTCCAAACCGTGACGACAAGGAATAGGTAAATAAACTTTGGGGCTTGGACACAA
>DATGNG010000275.1:0-5395 GCA_035306865.1 Sphingobacteriaceae bacterium | reverse complement strand
CCCAATATCACCGATATCAATATCAGCGGAGGGCCGGGACATGAGGGCTATTTATGCGAGCATGCCATCGGCTTTAACACCTACGAATTGGTATTGAATCCCTCCGGACCTGTGGACGGACCATTTGTACTGGAACTCCTGTCCTATCCAGGGGGAGCTGTGCTGCATAGTCAGCAAGTCAACCTTGCGACAGGCATACTGCCCTTTACGGCCGGTGTAGGAACCTATACTTTGCGGGCCAGGGGCTTACATCCCTGTGGGCCGGATGACTGGAAAAGTGTGCAGGTGCAATTTGTGCATTGCAGTGAGCCGGGAGGCCCTATGTAACAACTCATAGTATCAATTTCTTTCTTCCCCAAAATCCCCATATTTGTATGAATTTGGGGATTTTGTGTTTTCGCGAAAACAAATTGAGGCTGTATCAAAACAAAAAAGCTGAACTTAAAAACAGAATAAAATTCTGATCGCTTCTTTTTAAATTAAGAAAAACACGAAAAATGGCAGTTTTCAAGTCGATAATTGCCATTTTTAACACAAAAGGCACCCGCGAAGGTGCCTTTTTGTGTTCCCGAAGGGATTTGCTGCGTCCCACGAGGCCCATACTCGCACCCGCAGCGAGGCCTTCGGCGTTCGAACCCCGGCCAGCCCTTCTGTTCTCATCCCTTAAAACACAAAAGGCACCCGCGAAGGTGCCTTTTTGTGTTCCCGAAGAGATTTGCTGCGTCCCACGAGGCCCATACTTGCACCCGCAGCGAGGCCTTCGGCGTTCGAACCCCGGCCAGCCCTTCTGTTCTCATCCCTTAAAACACAAAAAGGCACCCGCGAAGGTGCCTTTTTGTGTTCCCGAAGGGATTCGAACCCCTATCTTCAGAACCGGAATCTGAAATTCTATCCATTGAACTACGGGAACAATAATGTAATTCTGAAATAATGTAATTCTGGAAGGTTGCAAATATACTAAATTAAGATATGATATGACAAGTGTCCTATTTAAAATTATCTGTATTTGCTGTGAATACACAGCTTTTGAAAAATATTGATCGGAAACTTCCAGAATTATTAGGAATTGTTGAATGTATCTACTAAATTTGTGTATTAGGTTTAGGTTGATTGTCTCAATCCTTGAGACACTGCAAGCCCGGAAGATCGCCCGATTTTACCGGGCTTGTTTAGTTTTGAATCCAATTTAACCTATTACACATTAAGCCAATTACACATTAAACCTAAAATGCATAATATCTCCATCCTGCACAAGGTAGCTCTTTCCTTCAACACTCAACTTACCTGCTTCTTTCACCGCTGCTTCAGAGCCAAAATTGATAAAATCCTCATATTTTATTACTTCGGCACGAATAAAGCCCTTCTCAAAATCTGTATGGATGACTCCGGCTGCCTGTGGAGCAGTGAATCCATCTTCAATCGTCCAGGCACGGACCTCCTGCACTCCTGCTGTGAAATAGGTGGCCAGATTGAGTAACTTATAGGCCGCTTTGATCAATTTATTGACGCCGGATTCTTTGAGACCCAAATCCTCCAGAAACATCTGCCTTTCTTCATAACTATCCAGCTGGGCAATTTCAGATTCAATTTGGGCTGAAATGATCAGCACCTCCGCTTTTTCATCCTTCACCGCTTCTTTGACCCGTTCCACATAGTCATTGCCTGTGTTGACCGAGGCTTCATCCACATTACAAACATATAAAACCGGTTTGGCAGTCAGCAGATTCAAGTCACTGATAAATTCAAAATCCTCCGCCGAAATAGGGGAGGTACGTGCAGATTTGCCGGATTCCAAATGGGATTTGACTACCGAAAGAACCTCATAAGTCCTTTTAGCTTCCTTATCTCCACCTGTTTTGGCCATCTTTTCCACTTTTTGCACTCTTTTGCTTACAGTGTCCAAATCTTTGAGCTGCAGCTCTGTATCAATGATTTCCTTGTCACGAACGGGATCTACGGAACCGTCCACATGCACCACATTCCCATCATCGAAACAACGCAATACATGTATGATGGCATCCGTATTTCTGATGTTGCCCAGGAATTGATTGCCCAATCCTTCTCCCTTGCTGGCACCTTTCACCAGGCCGGCTATATCCACAATTTCTATGGTATTGGGAAGAATTCGCTGAGGTTTGACCAGCTCGGCCAACTTGTTTAGCCGCTCATCCGGGACGGTAATTACACCAATATTGGGTTCAATGGTACAGAACGGGAAATTGGCCGCCTGTGCCTTTGCATTTGATAAACAATTGAATAAAGTGGATTTTCCCACATTCGGTAAGCCGACAATGCCACACTGTAATGCCATATTGAGTACTGATTTGAAATTTTTTGCAAAGATATAAATATTATCTTTGCAAGATGATCATAAAGAGCGCCGAATTTTTGTGCAGCAATACCCGGGTGGACCAGCTGCCGGAAGCCAACAGACCTGAATATGCATTTATTGGTCGTTCCAACGTAGGAAAGTCCTCTCTGATCAATGCGATGACCAACCGGAAAAATCTGGCAAAAACGTCACAAACTCCTGGAAAAACCCAGTTGATCAATCATTTTTTGATAAATGAGAAATGGTATTTGGTGGATTTGCCGGGGTATGGCTTTGCCAAGACCTCCAAAACGAATAGAGCAAGTTGGGAAAAGTTTATTCGCAGGTATCTGAGGATGCGGGAAAACCTGCAATGCCTTTTCGTTTTGATTGACAGCCGGCTCGAACCACAAAAGATAGATTTGGATTTTTGTGTTTGGTTGGGGGAGGAGGGCATCCCATTTGTCCTGGTTTTCACCAAGGCCGATAAACAATCTGCTGTCAAATCAGACAAAAATATGGCCTTGTTCCGAAAAGCCCTGTTACAATGGTTTGAGGAAATGCCACCCATGTTCTTGACTTCTTCTGACACCCGTCTCGGATGTGAAGAGGTACTCCAATTTATAGATGAGGTAAATCAAAACTATTAAATGAAGAAGTATTTTTCGCTGGTCCTATTTGCACACAGCGTGTTCGCTCTGCCTTTTGCAATTATTGGATTTTTCCTTGCCACTCATACTACGGAGCATGCATTTGAATGGTATAAACTTCTGTTGATGCTGCTGTGTATGGTATTTGCCCGTAATGCAGCCATGGCATTCAACCGTTACCTGGATAGGGATGTAGATGCGTTGAACCCCCGTACTGCCAACCGGGACGTTCCTGCTGGCAGAATCAGTCCCGATCAAGCCTTGTTTTTTACAATTGCCAATTGCGTATTATTTGTTTTGGCCACCTGGTTTATTAATCCCATTTGTTTTTACCTTTCTCCGGTGGCATTGCTGGTGGTACTGGGCTACAGTTATACCAAACGTTTCACCCCGCTTTGTCATTTGATCCTGGGTTTGGGTCTGGGACTTGCACCGATAGGTGCCTATCTCGTCGTGACCGGAGAGTTCCATATCGTTCCTGTTTTTTACGGATTGGCTGTACTTTTCTGGGTCGGTGGTTTCGATATCATTTATGCACTACAGGATGAAGAATTTGACCGTCAGCAGGGGTTAAAATCTATCCCGGTTTTGTTGGGTACCCGTGGCGCGCTCCGGGTTTCAGAAATACTACACGTTTTGTCTGCAATCTTTGTGATGTTGCCCTTACTTTATTTTGATTTTGGAATTTTTTACTGGATCGGAATAGTTGTTTATATAGCCCTATTGATTTACCAGCACCTGATAGTGAGCCCCACCGATCTCAGTCGGGTGGACCGGGCCTTTATGACGACCAATGGGGTTGCGTCAGTTATTTTTGCGGTGTTTTTTTTGGCTTCCATATGGTTTTGAGCAAGTTTTCCGCCGGAACACAGTTTAGGGAATTCCAAAAACCCTCCTCCGAAAAACAGGAAAATCTCCACACAAGTTGTCATTCCCTGAATAAATCCCTTTCTTTGCAAAAATCAAAATCATATAAACTCTATGGCGAAAAATTTACTCATAGTTGAATCACCGGCAAAAGCTAAGACAATCGAAGGATATTTGGGACAGGATTTTTTGGTGAAATCCAGCTATGGCCATATTCGCGATTTGGTCAAAACCGATGATGCCATAGAAGTTAATAACAATTTTAAGCAGAAGTACGAAGTCCCGGCAGAAAAAAAAGCGGTGGTCAGTGAACTAAAAAAATTGGCCAAATTGGCCGAGACCGTTTGGCTGGCTTCGGATGAGGACCGGGAAGGGGAAGCCATTTCCTGGCACTTATTTGAAACCCTTGGATTGAAAGAAGAAAACACCAAAAGAATTGTTTTTCACGAAATCACCAAACCCGCCATCCTCAAAGCTATTGAATCTCCCCGGAAAATTGATAATAATCTGGTGAATGCTCAGCAAGCTCGCAGAGTGCTCGACCGACTTGTAGGGTTCGAACTTTCACCTGTGCTTTGGAGAAAGGTCAAACCTTCCTTATCAGCAGGCAGGGTCCAGTCTGTTGCGGTAAGGCTGATCGTGGATCGGGAGCGAGAGATCATTCGCTTCGAATCGGAGCCTGCATTCAAGATCACCGCAGTATTCCATACAGGTAAAGGCAAAGAATTGTTCAAAGCCGATTTGCCCACCCGTTTCAAAAGCATAGAAGAGGCTGAACAATTTCTCAAAGATTGTGCTGGAGCGGCATTTTCTGTCGCCAGCCTGGAGACAAAACCCTCCAAGAGAAATCCAGCTGCACCTTTCACCACATCCACCCTACAACAGGAAGCCAGCCGAAAACTCGGATTTTCAGTTGCCCGAACCATGACTGTGGCCCAGCGCTTATATGAATCCGGACGGATCACTTATATGCGTACCGACTCGGTCAACCTCAGTCAAACGGCATTGGAAGCCGCAGAGGCAGAAATCAGAGATGCTTATGGTGCACAATACCATAAAAGAAGGCAGTACAAAACAAAATCTTCTGGAGCCCAGGAAGCTCACGAAGCGATCCGGCCTACTTATTTTGATCAACACAGTATTTCTGGGGATTCGGCTGACAGGCGCTTATATGAACTCATCTGGAAAAGAGCTATTGCCTCTCAAATGAGTGAAGCCGAATTTGAAAAAACTGTTGCGAAAATCAGTATTTCCACCCGCAAGGAAGAATTGGTGGCCAATGGGGAAGTATTGAAATTCGATGGATTCCTCAAAGTCTATTTTGAATCCACAGATGAGGATCACGAATCCTCACAGGAAGACCAGGAAAAGAATGACTTACTGCCACCCCTGGCCCAGGGCCAACCACTGAATCTACAAAATCTGTCGGCCACTGAGCGGTTTTCACGTCCGTCAGCCCGATACACCGAGGCCAGCCTTGTCAAAAAACTCGAAGAGTTGGGAATTGGCCGCCCCTCCACCTATGCACCTACGATCTCAACTATTCAAAACAGAGGTTATGTAGTCA
>DATGNG010000274.1:0-3596 GCA_035306865.1 Sphingobacteriaceae bacterium | reverse complement strand
TCCTGCACGCGGCATGGCTGGTTCAGACTTGCGTCCATTGACCAATATTCCTTACTGCTGCCTCCCGTAGGAGTCTGGTCCGTGTCTCAGTACCAGTGTGGGGGATTCTCCTCTCAGAGCCCCTAGACATCGTAGCCTTGGTAAGCCGTTACCTTACCAACCAGCTAATGTCACGCGAGCCCATCCCTGTCCTATAAATATTTGATTACAAAATGATGCCATCTCGTAATGTCATGCGGTGTTAATCCGACTTTCGCCGGGCTATCCCCCTGACAAGGGTAGGTTGCTCACGCGTTACGCACCCGTGCGCCACTCTCACCATCAGGAGCAAGCTCCCAATGGATCCCGTTCGACTTGCATGTATTAGGCCTGCCGCTAGCGTTCATCCTGAGCCAGGATCAAACTCTCCATTGTAAAATGAATCATCTGAATCACTGACCCTAAAAACTCAATAAATTGATTATTATAAATAATCCATCAAAGTAATTAGAATCAAATTCAATTATTTAATGCTATGTTACCCAAATGATGGTTATCTGGCTCGTTAATAATTGTGTAACCGAAGTAAACCCTATTATAAAAACAAGACAAACTCCCGCTACGCTACATCAACTTCTCTTTTATACTGTCAAAGAACTTTTCAACATCCGCTCACGCTAATGTCTGATATATTAAATCCGTCATAAAAACGGATAAATCTACTCAAGTTTTGAACCCACCGGATCGCCCGGTTTCGTTTGGGACTGCAAAGGTAGAAACCTTTTTCATATCCACAAAATTTATTTTTAACTTTTTTCTGAAACAAAAGAATCCGAAAATTCTTTTGTAAAAAACGGACAACAAAGATACGAAATCTAAGTCATTCGTGCAAATTATTAAGTCAAAAAAATCAAAGAACTACTTTCCGTCGCCAACACCCCGTCAACCCTTTCAACAAATCCCTTCCGGCAGCGGTCGGCAAAGGTATAAACTTAATTCAAACCTGCAAACTCCCGCATAGCTTTATTTTTCACAAAAGCCGTAAAGTGCTATCAGACAAGAAGAAAAAAACAAATTAATCGCTGGCTTTTGAGCCTGACCTTTTGCCTGCCTCCAGAATTGGTAAATTCCCTTCGGTAGGAATGTAAATAACCGTTTTGTCGTTCAGGTTATTTTGCTGGCGAACCCACAAATACTGAATGTAGGTTTCGGAAAGACTGCCATTCTCAATTTCAATTGCCTGTGCGGCACCTTTTGCACGCTCTACCTCTGCCTCCGCATTGAGTTTTTCTGCTTCCAAATTGGCTTTGGCTTCCTCGATTTTGATACGTCGGTTTTGTTCTGCTTTTGCAAATTCGGCTTTACCCTCCATTTCTTGCTGCCAAACACGGTATTTTGGGCAGCCCCAAAATCCAAGTAATACAACAAACACAAACATCCATGCAGCAAAAGTTCCTAAAGCAATCGGTGAAGTTCTCATAATTTATTCAAAAATAGTCTGTAATCAATAAATCAATCAGATGATCTATCTTACTAATTTACAAAAAAACCTGAAAAATCCAAGCCCGATTCTTCAAAATTTTTGAGATACCCGTCACGCATTCCCCGAAAGGGGCAAATCAATTGCGTTACTGTCCATCAACCCTCCCTCTGCATCCAGCAAAAACGTCATCGGATTTTCCGGATCCTTGATAATTTCAAAAAGCGTATATCCCCAGGGCTTCCAGAAATTTTCCAGCACTTGCCCATAGGTTTTCACTTGCCAGTTATCAAAAAACGGCCTCATCCGCGCATCACCCATCGATATAGGCTCTATATATATACGATCAGGCGTGGGCATCACCGAATATTCCGGCAAACGATTGAATAAATAGGCGGAATAAAAATAGCGGGCGCACAGTTCTTCGAACTGAATGGGGTGCAAAGTCCTGTCACCGATTTTATCCAGATATTCTTGGTTGTAAATAGAATTGGTTCCGTTGTCCTGCAAACAGGCAATAATTCCAAAATCATTCATGCGCATGGAAAACACCAGGGTATTGATTTCATCCCGGTAGGAAAATGTATCGGCGGGATTATCCACCCTTACCACCTTTAAACTGAATGGCTGAAGGCCTTCAAACTGAATCGGCTGGATCAGTGATTGCAGCATCAGGTGCAGATTTTTGAATTTATGTACCAGGACCTGGGAAAAATTGAGGGGCTCCCCTACCGCAGCCTGCTGCCGTACCCCGGCCTGAATCTCATTGAAGATCATACCATATACCAGTTTGGCGATCCACTGGAACAAAAGGGTTTGATCGAGCTGGGCAGTTTTTTCATACCCTGCGGTAAATGCCTGACGGATTTCTTCATCCAATTCGTTAATTCGTTCAGCGACTTTGGCGGTGCAGGGCATTTGAAGCTGGCGATAGGTGGCGATCCGTTCATCCAGCATTTGAATGGGGCGTTCGGCCAAATCGTATTGCTCCATAATCCAGTCGGGAATGACTTGGATCAAAGTACCTTCGTTGCCCAAAGCTTTTCCACTCAAAAAGCAGGTGCGGATATCAAATGTAAAATCCTGAAAAGGGTCGTATAGTTTCATTTCTAAGTGTCAATCTCTCTTCTTTTCTTATTATCAGTCTAAAGTAGGGAATGAAATCCCTTTTATTTTCCGGAACAACTCTACGGCATAGAGATCTGTCATGCCCGACACAAAATCCAACACAGACCGTATCCGCATATATACCGATTGGCCGTTGGTGTCAAATTGGGAAGGGATCAGGGCCAACAGTTTCCTGTCGTAAGGAGACTTATCTTTATTGAGATAGGCCGGAATAAATTCTTCAAGCAACCCATCCATTACCTTATAGCCTGCAACTTCAATTTGTATCACGGAGGGGGCATTATAAATTTTCTCCACCGAAATCCGGGCAATTTCACGCATAGCCGATTGCAAATTTTCGGGAATAGCGTCCATCAATGCGCTCTCAAACTGTCCTGCCAAAATACGCTCCTGTTCCTCCAGGAAAAGGGTGGAGCAAGCCTGGATCAAGGTATTGATAGCTTTGGCTCTTAGCAGGCTTACCCGGCTGTCCAAATCGGCCAGGGCCTGAAGGCGCCCCTCCATCCCACCCCCGCACAAGGGCAAAAGCAATTGTTCAACTTGTTCATAACGCAGGATTCCGAGCCGGTGGGCATCTTCCAGATCAATTATATTATAACATATATCATCTGCCGCCTCCACAAGATATACCAATGGATGACGCTTGTAGGCTGAGGGCTGCTGAGGGTCCTTGAGTACACCCAATTCTGTAGCGACCTTTTCAAAGGTATGTTTTTCGGAATCAAAGAACCCGTATTTTTTGAGGTGATGAATCCCCTTCTTATGTCCATCAATAGCGCCACAAGGGTACTTGATAATCGCACCCAGGGTGGCATAAGTCAATGCAAATCCGCTGGGGTCTTTCCCGGCAAAAGCATGCGTCAGGACACGCAGGGCGTTGGCATTCCCTTCAAAGTGTATGAGGTCGGCCCATTCCTCCGGGCTGACCTGGGATTGGTATTCTTTTCCATTTCCTCTAATAAAGTAGTTTGAGATGGCGGCTTCGCCTGAATGGCCAAAGGCAGGATTT
>DATGNG010000273.1:0-3174 GCA_035306865.1 Sphingobacteriaceae bacterium | reverse complement strand
CTGAACGTTTCCTGGGAATACATTGGGCCGAGCCTGCATACATGACCCGTTTTTTGGAGGTGACTTGTGGTACGTTTACCGATCCCAAAATTGCGGATGAAGTGGTTTCCCTTGCATTGGAATGGGAGAAAGAACCCACTTTGTTGAAAAGAGATATCCGGGGCTTTATTACAAACAGGTTAATGTATGCTGTGTACCGGGAGGCTTTGAGCCTGATTGAAATGGGACATACTACCGTGGGAGACGCAGATAAAGCCTGCCGATATGATATGGGATCCTGGGTAACCTTAATGGGGATATTTCGTCGAATGGATTTTATGGGTGTAGATGATTTTATTTACTCTTTTAGAAGATTGTTTCCTCAACTCAGCAATCGCACCGATGTTCCCCCTCTTATTAAGACCATAATGGAGAATAATGGACGGGGAATTCATAACCAAATGGGGTTTTATAACTATAGTGAGGAAGAAGCAAAGGATTGGGAGGAAGCTTTTGCGGATTTCAATGAGAAAATGTACCATTTGGCATCTGACTATAACGAGCACAAATTGGGTCTCGTGAGAGATTCGAAATAATACTACAATATTTGATATGGAGAAAACGAGATATCAGCAGTCCGCCAGCTTATTGGAGAGGGCAAAGAAGGTGTTGGCAGGAGGAGTCTCTTCTGAATTTAGAAAGTACAATCATCCGCACGCGATTTTCTATTCACATGGACAGGGCAGTCGAGTTTATGATGTGGATGGAAATGAGTACCTTGATTTTACCTTAAGTCAAGGACCGTTAATTGTAGGGCATTCGCATCCAAAGGTGCTTTCCGCTATAGCAAGTTATGCTGCAGACGGCCAGTTATTCGCAGGTCAGCATATTATGGAGGTGGAATTGGCAGAAAAATTAAACGAATTGATTCCCTCGGCTGAACTTATGCGTTTTTGTCTGGACGGTTCTACGGCAGTTCAGACGGCTTTTCGTGTGGCACGTGCTAAAACCGGTAAGCAAAAGTTTTTGCGGTTTGAAGGCCATTATCATGGTTGGTTGGATAATGTTGCATGGAGCATCAGCACACCTTCTTCCGGTGCCCTGGGAGAACGTGCTGCACCTGTAGTACATCCATGGTCTGCCGGACTTTCCAAAAATAGTCGAGATGAGTTTATATCTCTTCCCTGGAATGATATAGAATTGGTCAAACAAGTGCTTTCAGAACACCATCAAGAGATTGCGGCCATTATTACCGAACCAGTTATGTGCAATAGCGGTTGTATTCCGCCTGCAGAAGGGTTTTTGGAAGGCCTTAGAACGTTATGTGATCAGTATGGTATAGCCCTGATTTTTGATGAAGTTATCACGGGTTTTCGATTGGGCCTAAGTGGAGCTCAAGGCTATTTTGGAGTTACTCCAGATCTTTCAGTGTTTGCAAAGGCAATGGCCAGTGGATATCCAATCAGTGCGATTGTGGGTAAGAGGGAATGGCTGGAGGAGATCGCTACCGGACGTGTGATCCATGCTGGTACTATGAATAGTGGAAATGCCACCATAGCGGCGGCATTGGCTACTATAAATGTATTGCAGGAAGATCCGGACACATACCACCGCATGTTTAGGTTAGGGAAGAAGTTGATGGATGGATTGCGTCTGGCAGGGGAAGAAAGTGGCCAAAACTTATTGGTACAGGGAATGGGGCCAATGTTCATTACAGCTTTTTCTTCATTTGATAAAATGGTTGATTACCGGGACACATTGACTGCTGACAAGGCAAAATTGGGGCGTTTTATTGGGCTGTTACATGACCGCGGAATTCGGGTAATCGGACGGGGTTTATGGTATATCAATGCTGTCCATACAGATTCTGATATAGAACATGCCTTAGATGTTGCCAAATCTGCCCTGAAAGAAATATAAATTATTGATATATAAAATAGTGATAATGGAGAAAAGTTTTGATGGCCATGATACGGTTTGCTTGATTGGTGAGGGAAAACTGACTAATAGTATTGCAAAGAATCTCGCTATGAGCGGGCAAGCAACGGTTCATTTGACACCGGAAAGTAAGTGGCCAGATTTTATACCATGTGATCTTGCTATCGTGATCTCTGAAGAAAATGTCGCCCTAAAAAAGCAAATTCTTCAACGACTGGAAAGCTGCGTGAGCAAGGATACAACAATCGCAATAAATACGGAAAGTATTTTACTAAGTGAACTACAGGAAAATCGTTGCCACGAAGGACGTATGATCGGATTAAACTGGTCTTATCCAGCTGAATCCTCTTTTTTTCTGGAAATTATCACAAATGAAAATACGAATCCGGTACATGTTGAAACTGTCGAAGATTTAGCACGCAGGGAATGGGGAAAGGATCCTTATGTTGTGAGCAGTGGATTTAGTGTGAGAGGCAGGCTATTTGCGGCAATGGCCAAAGAAGCATTTTACTTGGTCGAAAACGATTATGCAACTATTGAAAGCATTGATAGATCCTGTAGAAATGATGCGGGTTATTACATGGCATTTGCAGGGAATTTTCGATACATGGATCTGATGGGTACTGCGGTTTATGGTATTGTGATGGAAACATTAAATAGCGATTTGGCATCGCAGAAGGAAGTGGGCGAACAATTCTTGAAATTAATGGAGGAAGGTAGATCAGGAATGGTTACCGAATCTGGTTTTTACAACTACAATAGAGGTGATGACTCTGAATGGGAGGAAATTACGCAGCAGTTTGCTGTTAAGATCAGAGAGTTGATGGAAAGCTACCCTATAACCTTTAATTACGATACCAAAATATCTGTGTTATGAAAAGGTTAATATTTGATGCGCATTTGGATCTCTCAATGAACGCTTTGGAGTGGAACAGAGATCTTACAATGTCAATTGGAGAAATTCGAAGATTAGAGGCCAACCTGAACGATAAACCTGACCGTGGGAATGGGACTGTCAGTCTTCCAGCGTTAAGGGAGGGAGAGATTGGTCTGGTAGTCGCGACTCAATTGGCACGGTTTAGACCCCAGAGTTATTCAGTTACATCATGGAATTCGCCACAACAGGCTTGGGCGATGAGTCAAGCTCAATTGGCATGGTATCGCGAAATGGAGGCGATGGGTGAGATGATCCAGATCGTTGACCTACCCGGGCTTGAAGCACATCTGGCGCTTTGGAATGACGATAGTATCCCTTCT
>DATGNG010000272.1:0-9503 GCA_035306865.1 Sphingobacteriaceae bacterium | reverse complement strand
CCCCAATTCCTGGACACCGATCAGGAAAAGCATGACCTTGATGTCAGGCTTTTCCATCTCGAATTTTTCCATAATCCAGCCTTGCAGCTTTATCCACTCACTATTTACCTTGGCGGCATTCATTACAAATTATGGGATCAGTTTTATTTCTACTCTTCGGTTCAGGGAACGACCACTTTCAGTTTCATTCGAAGCGATAGGTTCAGTAGCTCCTCTACCGATGGTAATCAAATTATTAGGGTTTACTCCAGAGTTGACCAGATAAATTTTTACCGCATTGGCCCGATCAACGGAAAGCTTCTGGTTGTATTCAGCGGATCCTTCGATGGAGGCATGGCCAACCACGTTGAACCTTGCATTGGTATTCTTCCTCATCTCTCTATAAATCTGATCCAGGATGGCATAAGATTCTGTTTTCAAAACATATGAATCCAGCTCGAATTGGATGTTTCGGAAATTATAGTTTGGCGCTTCCTCAACAGGAACTTCTCTGACAACTTCTTCTACGACTTCTTCCACTTTTTCCTCAACTACAGGAGTAGTGGTTTCCTGATTGACTTCAACTGAAGGGTTGACAAGTACTTTTTTAGGTTTACATGAAAACTGAAGGGTCCCGAACCCGACCAAAACTGCTACAAGTGCAAGTGCATTGATTCTTTTCATTGCTGGATTGATTAAATTTAATATTAATAGTGTTAATTTTCTAAATCCCGTAAATATAAAGAATATTCGAATAGAAGTAGAGCAATTTGCCAAAAATTTCTTACTTTTATGTGTCTTGAAAAATTATATGGCGAAAGAAAAACAAAAAATATTTGATACTGCGATTAAGCCTGAAAGAGCTGTGCTGGTTGGGATTATTCTGCCCCAGGACTCTGAAGAAAAAGAACTGGAATACTTAGAGGAATTGGAGTTTTTGGTGGAAACTGCGGGAGGTGTGCCCGTCAAAAAATTCACCCAGAAATTGGGCTTTCCGGATAAAGCGACATTTGTGGGCAGTGGGAAACTGGATGAGATCAAATCGTTTGTGAAGGCGGAAGAAATTGATCTGGTAGTGTTTGATGATGAGCTTTCACCTTCACAGTTGCGAAATATAGAGCGGGAGTTGGAGGTCAAAATTTTGGATAGAAGCAATCTGATTCTGGATATTTTTGCCCGGAGGGCAAAGTCGGCACAGGCAAAAACCCAGGTCGAATTGGCACAATTGCAATACTTGCTGCCCCGGCTGACACGGATGTGGACCCACTTGGAAAGACAGCGGGGTGGTATTGGAATGCGGGGTCCCGGGGAAAGCCAGATTGAGAGTGACCGCCGTATGATCCTGAACAAGATCTCATTGCTGAAGGATCGGCTCAAGTCCATTGACCGACAAAATGAAACACAGCGAAAGAACCGAGGACAAATGATCCGGGTGGCCCTGGTCGGCTATACAAATGTGGGGAAATCGACCATTATGAATATGATTTCCAAATCAGATGTATTTGCAGAGAACAAGCTTTTTGCAACCCTGGACACCACCGTCCGAAAGGTAGTTATCGATAACCTACCCTTTCTTCTCTCAGATACCGTAGGGTTTATCCGCAAACTTCCGCATCATTTGGTGGAATGCTTCAAATCCACCCTGGATGAGGTACGGGAAGCAGATGTTCTGATCCATGTGGTGGATATTTCCCATCCCAGTTTTGAGGATCATATACGGGCGGTCAATGAAACCCTAAAAGACCTTGGCGCACTGGACAAGCCCACCATTATGGTTTTCAATAAAATCGATGCCTATCAGTCGGAACAGGATGAAACCGATCAGGAAGTGATGACACTAACAGATTTTGAAAAAAGCTGGATGAACCGGCACAATAGTCCGGCGATTTTTATTTCAGCCACTGAAAAGACGAATGTTGATGCCTTCAGGGACTTGCTTTACCAACAAATTGTAACCATGCACACGCATAGGTACCCTTATGACAATTTGCTTTATTGAAATTATTGCACATGAATAAAAAGGTTGTTTTAATGGATTGGGGCCTGACGGATTATCAGGAAGCCTGGGATAGGCAGGAAAAACTTTTTGAGGGAATTGTAGCCCAAAAAACTGCAAATCGCAAGAACAATGTAGAAACCCCAACTGACAACTATATGATTTTCACCGAACATCCTCATGTCTATACTTTGGGGAAAAGCGGGAAGGTGGAAAACCTGCTCCTCGACAAGTCGGGACTGGAGGAAAAGCACGCATCCTATCATCACATCAATCGTGGAGGAGATATTACCTATCATGGCCCCGGCCAGATTGTAGGGTATCCTATTCTGGATCTTGATAATTATTTCACAGACATCCACCTCTATTTAAGAACGCTGGAAGAGGCGATTATCAGGACGCTCGATGATTTTGGCCTCAAGGGCGAACGCTATACCGGCTTTACCGGGGTTTGGCTTGACACCAAAGATCCTATTCGTGCACGGAAAATCTGCGCCATGGGTGTCAGGGCCAGCAGATGGGTGACCATGCACGGATTCGCCTTAAACGTCAATACCGACCTTAGTTATTTTGGCCATATCGTGCCTTGCGGCATTGATGACAAGGGAGTAACCTCTATGCAAAAAGAATTGGGATCTGCTCTCGAAACAAATCAAGTAAAATCTGCGATTACAAAACATCTGGCCGATCTGTTCGGCATGGAAATCATCAAATAAACGTAACCCTTTAATAAAGCTTCAGGGTTTTGCCTCTAAGTGTTTCGGTCACATCCAGCGGTCGGGGATTGCCCAAGTCATTGTTAAACTGCTCCAGTTGTATGACATTTAAACTGGCATCCAGGCTACGCCGTATGCTCATGGTTCTGCCATAAACAGCCTGTAAACTCGGATCAATAACAGTCAAAGCCCTGCCGATCAGCGGATCTTCAAAAGAACCCATGGGAGCGAAAGGCACACTTTCTCTCTCCTCATATTTTGGCACCAGGCCATTGACGAAATCCCCAACTCCAAGGCTATTTGTGTATTTCAGCACGATAGGCTGTATCCCCCAGTCATATTCATCCTTGAAACGGCTGGAGGAGTTGGAAATGGTAATGGAAGCATCATCCTTTCCCCTGGTCGTTGCACCGATATGGATCACATTTGCTTCTCCCAAAAACGGGATCAAATTATTGATAAGCAGTTCGCTGGCAGAAGCCGAACTACCCGTTGCAAGAATAAACACCCTGTTGAGTCCCAAATTGTTGGCGGCCACAATCGGCGCATTTACTGCACCGAATACCTGGCCATATGTATAATAAAAATGGCCTAAATTGTTATTGAACTTATATTGAATAAAAGGGCTATTGATGTTGAAATCCTTATGGATCAATGCCGATAATAGTCCGGCTACACTTACTGAGCCCCCACTATTGTAGCGTTCGTCCACGATCAGCTCGGTCACGCCCATTGCCTTAAATCTGTTGAATGCATTGACCAAATCCTGGGCCTGGTTCTGTAGAAATCGATTGTAGAACAGATAAGCTACTTTCGTCCCATTGGGCGTAGTCAAAACGGTATCCAGGTGGATCGCTTTCTCCTGGAAGTTTTCTACGGGGGTCAGCGTGACCGCGCCCCCCTGTGAAATCACGCCGTCATTCAGGATCCCTTTTGTCAGGGTAAACGTATCATTTCCGGAAAGTATTCCCGCATTGGTAACAAATCCGTCACTCACCGTAAATGGATTGCCGTTCACCTCCAGAAACAGATCCCCTCGCTTTACCCCGGCCTGATCTGCCGGAGAGCCTTTGAGGACATACCTTACCGATGCATAGGCTCTGTTGGGATTATTACCAAATAAATAATAAGCCACTGCCAGACCGCTGGTCTTGATCACCCCGGACAGTTGATTGCGCAGGTCCTCATTGTTCTGTATCCAGGAGAAACGGTCATCCGGTCTTTTCAGTATAGACTCGAAGAAGGCTTCGGGAGATTGGTTGAGGTTGGGGCTATTTGGGATAGACGCATTCCAGTAATACCAGTACTTCATACTATCCAACACCCATCTATTAATGTCAGCATTTGTAACCTCCCCTGCCGGATCGGGATCAGGGTCAGGGTCAGGTCCGACTAATGGTTTCTTGGCGCATGATCCCGCACTGAGAATCAATACAAACAGTGCCATAACAGCTACTGAATAGATATGCCTATTATATAATTTCCAATTCATAGCTATGAAATTCAAACAACCAACTTAACTAATTTCCAATTATAATATCAAATTATACTATCAAAAGTAGTAAGGATTTTTCAATCCTCAAAATAACTTTCAACCGGCTCGCAGGTACAGATGAGGTTACGATCCCCCGTCGAATTGTTCACGCGGTTGACTGAAGGCCAGAATTTATTCTCAAAAACATACTCCAATGGGAAAACCGCTTGCTTCCTCGAATAGGGATGTTCCCAATGCTCTTCACCAAGGTCTGCCTGGGTATGGGGAGCATTTTTGAGTGGGTTATCCTCCTTGTCCAAAGACCCCTCCTCGATTTGCTTCAACTCTTCCCGGATGGCTGCAAGCGCATCACAGAAGCGGTCTAACTCGTCCTTATCCTCACTTTCGGTTGGTTCAACCATAATTGTGCCAGGAACCGGGAAGCTTAGGGTTGGCGGGTGGAAATTAAAATCCAGCATACGTTTGGCCACATCCTCCGCCTCTACACCGATCTTCTTAAACTCTCTCAAGTCCACGATAAATTCGTGTGCACAGGTGTCGTTAATGCCGGAATACAAGATTTCAAAAGACTCGCTGATTCTTTTCTTCATGTAATTCGCGTTGAGGATTGCGATTTTGGTGGCCTCAGCCAGGCCTTCTGCACCCATCAGACGAATGTACCCATAAGAAGCCAGCATGATATAGGCTGAGCCATATGGGGCTGCCGACACCAAATATTCGTAACTACGCGTTTCTACCGAACCGCCCGGCAGGAAAGGAACCAAATGCTTAGCCACACAGATAGGGCCTACTCCGGGACCTCCTCCCCCATGGGGGATGGCAAAGGTTTTGTGCAGGTTGAGATGGCAGACATCTGCTCCCAGGAATCCGGGTGAAGTCAAGCCAATCTGTGCATTGAGGTTGGCTCCATCCATATAAACCTGTCCCCCTTTTTCGTGCACGATGCGAATGATTTCTTTGACCGTTTCCTCATAAATACCATATGTAGAGGGATAAGTCACCATCACACCTCCAAGGTTTTCAGCATGTTGTTCAGCCTTGGTCTTCAGGTCTTCGAGGTCAATGTTTCCGTTTGGCAGTGCCAGAACCGGCATCACTTTATATCCGGCCATGACTGCCGAAGCCGGGTTGGTACCGTGGGCAGAAACCGGGATCAACATAATATTGCGATGGGCCTGACCTATACTTTGGTGGTATTTGCGAATACTTAATAACCCTGCATACTCTCCTTGTGCTCCACTGTTTGGATGAATTGTTGCACCAGCCATGCCGGTAATGGCACTCAGGTAGGATTCCATCTCTCCGATTACCTCAAGATAACCTTCGGCCTGATCCTGTGGGGCAAATGGATGGACATTGGCCCAAAGCGGATTGCTCAATGGAATCAATTCGCTGGCCGCATTGAGTTTCATGGTACAGCTGCCCAAAGTGATCATGCTGGTATTCAAGCTCAAATCCCGGTTCTCCAGTTTTTTGAGATAGCGCATCATCTTGGTTTCGCTGTGGTAGCTATTGAAAACCGGATGCTCCATAAATGGAGTGGTACGGGAAAGCCTTGCCGGAATGCCGGTATCCTGGCTGTGTCGATTCGTTTCTTTGGATTTACCCGTAAAGGTTTCGGCCAGCAAATCCAAATCAGAAGGAACTGTGGTTTCATCCAGGGAAACACCGATATGGCGCTCAGAAATATAGCGAAGGTTTACTTCTTTGGCAATGGCACGCGACCGGATGGCCTCTGCCTGATCCGTTTCTATAACCAAGGTATCAAAGTAAGCCTCCGAAACCGGTTTTAATCCGGCATTGCTCAAGATACCATACAGGTCTCTGGTCAGGTTGTGAATAGTCCCGGCGATCTCTTTGAGCCCTTCAGGCCCATGGTAAACACCGTACATCGCCGCCATATTTGCCAATAAGGCCTGAGCAGTACAAATATTGGAAGTTGCTTTTTCCCGTTTGATGTGTTGCTCACGTGTCTGCAAAGCCAGACGAAGTGCTCTATTCCCTTTGGAATCCACACTTACACCCACCATCCTACCCGGAATCAAACGTTTAAACTCTTCGGTAGTTGTGAAATAAGCAGCATGTGGGCCCCCGAATCCCATAGGGACTCCAAACCGTTGGGTATTGCCAAAGACTGCGTCGGCACCCATTTCCCCTGGAGATTTCAACAGGGTCAGGGATAGCAAATCTGCAGCAAAAGCCACATAACCCCCGATAGCATGGACCTGCTGCACAAATTCAGTATAGTCCTCGACAGCTCCTAAATTATTGGGATACTGTACAATTGCACCAAAATAACTATTGTCAAGTGAAGCCTGCTGAAAATCACCGACCTCCAACTCTATGCCTATAGGTTCGGCCCTGGTTTCCAGCAAGGCCAGCGTTTGGGGAAACAAATGTTGGTCAACAAAGAATTTAGGCCGTTCTACCTGGTTTTTGCTTTTGTTGAGCGCGTGAAAAAACATGGACATTGCCTCTGCGGCGGCGGTGCCTTCATCCAGCAGGGAAGCGTTGGAGATCGGCAGGCCGGTAAGGTCACTGGCAATGGTCTGGAAATTCAGCAAACTCTCTAACCTACCCTGTGAAATCTCCGCCTGGTATGGCGTGTACTGGGTGTACCAACCCGCATTTTCAAACAAATTCCGCTGAATAACAGAAGGAGTTATCGTACCATAATACCCCTGGCCAACAAAATTCTTCCAAACTTTATTCTTTTTTGAAAGCTCGTTGATATGCTCCAAATACTCCCTTTCGGTCATGGCTGGAGGGAGTTGAATCGTTGTTCTGTCGCGAATGGGTTCAGGTACTACATGATCCGCCAATTCATCCAGGGAACTATACCCTACCAGATCCAACATGGCCTTAGTTTCCTTTGCATCAGGCCCAAGATGCCTTCTGCTAAATTTATTTAGACTCATTATGATAATAAAATTAAAAAATCAATACAGATAAAATAAGAATTGCAAAGTTAAGAAAAAATCAATGGGTCTGTAACCAGGAAATGATTTTCTGAAACACGTCCATCATAACCATCATGGAAAAGCCGTGGCCCTCCCCGGGATATAGCACCAACTGGGACGGGATGCCCAAATTATCAAGACGTTGATGCAGTTTTGTGGCCTGACTGACGATGACCAAGCTGTCCGCCTGCCCGTGAAAAGTAAGGGTGGGAACCGCACTTTCTGCATGGAGATAATAGATTGGACTGGCTGAAACCGCTATAGGAGCTAAATGGTCAGATGTCCCCAAAAAATTAGTGATGATCTGATCCGCCTCGCTGCCATCCGGCCGGGCTTCTTTGTCCGAAAGATCTGTAGGCCCGAATAAGTTGATTACTGATTTGACTCTGTTCTTTTGATCAAAGCCATAAGTGTAGAGCATTGCCAAATGTGCCCCTGCACTTCCGCCCATCAGGGTTAGTTCATCTCCCCTGTATCCATATCCGTCCGCCTGCTCCACCAAAAATTCGATGGCACGCTGCACGTCCTCCAATTGTGCCGGATACCTATCCTTTCCGTCCTTAACGAGCCTGTAATTGATGGAGGCAACCGCAAAACCCTGCTTTCCTGCCAATTCCTGAATCAGAATTTCAGGCATCTGAGATTTGCTGCCCTGGACCCAGGAACCCCCATGAATAAAAACCAGCAGCCTGGGTTGGGATGCGGAAGCTTTGGGTACATACAAATCCAGCACCTGTTTTGGATGATCCGAATCCCCATAACTGACTTCCCGATGAGAGGTGAAACTTAGCTCATTTTGGGTTTGGGCGTTTATTTGGGTTTGGGCATTTACCTGATCGAAGCCAAGCAAGGCGACACCAAGCAAAATCCCCCCTAAAACAAGAATTACCCTTATAAATTTGTGTTTAGCATACATTGTAGTCAATGTAAGTAATATGATTGATATAGTTTGCCGATTACTCTCGCAATTTACAAAATAATATTTAATTTAGAGCCTGCAGATATCCTGCGGATTGTATTAGTATTGACCAATTAATTTTTTAATCGAATTATCATGTATAGGAAGTTCGTGTTTTTATTATTTCTGGGGCTGTCAAGTGTAGCGTTTGCCCAGCATCAAAGTAGTTTGAGTGTAGAAAAAATCATGCGTGATCCCAAATGGATCGGCACCTCTCCGAATGGGATATTTTGGGATTTAAATAGCAAACACGTCTATTTTAACTGGAATCCCGAGGAAGCGGACTTAAGCGCTCTACACAGAATTTCGACTGATGGGGCGCTGGTTCCGGAAAAGGTAAACTGGGAGACCCAACGGGATTTGATCCGTCAATTCGAATACGATTCTAAAAAACAAAACATAGTCTTTACAAGTCAGGGCGACATTTTTATCCAAAACCTCAAGTCTGGCGAGAAAAAGAGACTGACCCATACCGTAGCCTCCGAAAACAATCCCCGTTTTGGGCCGGGAGACAAAAGTATTGTGTTCCAGCAGGGAGACAATTTTTTTGCGCTCTACCTGGAGAGTAATGAGCTGGTCCAATTGAGTAATTTCAGCAGAGGCGGAAGTGGCGCAGCAGGGGGTCAGTCCGGCGCAATGTTTGGAATGGGTGGACGCGGACAAATGGCCACTGCTACGCAAAGAGGCGGACGCGGAGGGGCGGAATCCATTCAGAACAGTTGGCTGCAAGCCGATCAATTGGCTCTGTTTGATGTGATGCAGGAAAACAAAAGAATGGATTCGGTGCGAAGGGCCCAGCGGGAGGGACAACGGTCCGAACCACAAATGAGGAGTATTTCTATAGGGGATGGCATGTTATCCTCTCTACAGATCAGCCCGGATTTGCGCTATGTCAGCTACCGTATTACGACTCCGGCTACGGGCAATCAAAATACCATTGTGCCAAATTATGTTACCGAGTCTGGATATACCGAAGACATTCCGACCAGGACGAAAGTGGGCAATACGCTTTCAGTATCTAAAAGCTACATATACGATAGAGAAAAAGATGCAGTGGTCACCATACAGACCAGTCAGATTCCGGGAATAAAGGATTTACCTTCTTTCTGGGATGATTATCCTGCTGAAAAGGAAGTGCTGCTTCAGAAAAATGAAGACCGAAACGTGACTGTATCTGCACCAAACTGGAATTCGGATGGTTCCGCAGCTTTTGTGACCATTACGGCTTCGGACAATAAGGATCGCTGGATTATGCAGCTTCACCCGGAGGACGGTTCATTGACCCTGATCGACAGGCAGCGCGATGAGGCCTGGATCGCCGGGCCTGGTATCAGTGGTTTCGGTGGGGGAAATGTTGGTTGGATCGACAATAACACCATTTATTTTCAAAGTGAAGCCA
>DATGNG010000271.1:0-2345 GCA_035306865.1 Sphingobacteriaceae bacterium | reverse complement strand
TCCACCTCTCGGGCCGCTGCTGCTGCCCCTGTTCCTTCAGTTACTGTAGGTGACTTTTTTAATGCATCGGACTATCTGGATACCCTCGATAAGCTGAAAACTCCAGTAAAGGATGGGGTTTATTACAGCTTAGGATGGTTTGTCGCCCCTTCTTTTCAAGATCAATCCGACCTGCGTTTATTCCATTCAGGAGAAACCACAGGATTCCGGAATATTGTCTATCACAACTTGGGGCAGGGCCTTAGTGTAACTATCTTCGCCAATCGTGACGATACTAAGATCGCACAAGTGTTTGAAGAAATTCTGCTGCTATTGGGGGAGAAACACCCGGTGGAGGAGAATTTGTTCTTTTGGATGAGTTCAGTTTATTGAGTTGAGATTCAAAACCACTCCTTTCACAGCTTTCACTCTTTCCGAGAAATGAATTCATTTCTCGGAAATAATGTTTTAGCAAAAACACAAATCCCCAAATTTCGATGAATATGGGGATTTGTGCAATCGCAGATTCGATATCACTAATTTCACTGCAAATCTGGGCTTATTCAAAGCGACCAGCTTTTTCTTCCGAATGTTGGATGTACGCTGCTGCTGTTATATCGCCATTGACATTGAGGGTTGTGCGGGCCATATCCAGGATTCGATCTACACCATAAATGAGGGCAATGGACTCGCCAGGGACTCCAATGGAAACCAATATCGTTACGATCACTGGCAGGGAGCCTCCCGGCACACCTGCTGTACCTACACCTGCCAGAATACACAGTAATACAACCGTGATCTGGGAAGCTACCGATAATTCCACATTGAAACATTGGGCCAAGAACAGTACGGTAATCCCTTCAAACAGGGCAGTACCATTTTGGTTGCCCGTACTGCCGACGGTGAGTACGAAATGGGCGATGGGTTTTGGGATTTTCAGCTTCTCGATGCTAACCCGAATTGCTGTTGGAAGGGTAGCGTTACTGGAGCTGGTGGAGAATGCAGTGAGTGTCACTTCATTCATGTCCTTCATGAATTTATAAGGTTTGCGATTGGCAAAATATTTCAGAATGATTGCATAGACTACAAATTGATGGATCGCCAGAGCAGCCAGCACTATTACGACATACCACATTAGGGAGATCAGGAAGTCTGCTCCCACATTGACCACCATATTGAACAACAACGCCGCTACACCATAGGGAGCCAAGGACATGGCATAGCCGATCACCTTGATAACAATCTCATAGAGCCCCTCCAGGAACTCTTTGACGGCGACCGTTTTTTCTGGACCCACCGCGGCCATGGCAATACCAAATATCAGGGCAAAGAACATGACGGACAGTAAACCACCACCTGCGTGGCCGGGTTCAAAGGCTTTGGCCATTTCCTCAATAGGGTTTTTGGGGACAATTTGGACCAGAATATCGCCTACAGTTCGTTCTCTGGCAGCTTCAGAATACCCCTGCGCTCTTTGTGCATTGTCACTGAATTCTGTGATCAAATACTCACGGGTATCTTCGGAAATTTTCTTGCCCGGATTGAATATATTGACCATTGTCACCCCGATCATTACGGCGATAAAGCTCACCACAACGGTGTAAACCATAAGCTTAAAGCCCATTCTTCCCAGCTTTTTGAGGTCTCCGATCTCAGCTATGCCCAAAATCAGGGCGGATAGGATCAGGGGGATCACCATCATAAAAATCATATTCATGAAGATCCGACCTACAGGATCAACCCAACTGATGATGGAGGATAGCGTCTCCTGGGGTAGATCCATACTCTTTACCACCAGCCCCGAGACAATACCCACAATCATCCCGATAAATATCTTCGTGTGTAACTTCATTGAAATTTTAGTTTATACAAAAAAGAAGGTATAACCAGATTAGTTATGTGTCGGAAGCAAAAATAGAATTATAATTTGGATTTGACCAAAATCAACCCTGAAATCTTTGTAATAATGATGCAAATTAGCACATAACTACCTGTAAGAAAACAAAAACCCCCCGAAAAACTTTTTTTTCCGGGGGGTGATATCGTGAAATAATACTTTAAGCCTATTTGGCTTTTGATTTAAGCCTTTTGCGCTTTCAGTTTTTTGGCATTTGCCACTTCTCCTTCGGCTGCCGGTTCCTCTTGCAAATTATCTGATTGCAGATCCACCACCATAGGTGCTGCAATAAATATCGATGAATAGGTCGCTACGATAATACCGATCAGGATTGCAAAGGAGAATCCGCGAATCACCTCACCACCGAAGACAAACAGTACGGCAAGCACGAAGATCACCGTCAATGAAGTGATGATCGTACGGCTCAAAGTACGGTTAACCGCTAAGTTGATTGTTTCGCCAATAGGCT
>DATGNG010000270.1:0-9004 GCA_035306865.1 Sphingobacteriaceae bacterium | reverse complement strand
GTATATTCGCAATAATTTTGCAAAAACAACAAATTCTTTATGGCATTTGATATTGATATGATTAAAACGGTTTATAGCCGTTTCGAAGAGCGGGTTAACGCAGCCCGAAAAGTGGTAGGAAAACCGTTGACCCTGACCGAGAAAATTTTATATGCCCACTTGTGGGATGGGGAGGCGACGCAGGCTTATGAGCGTGGCAATTCATATGTAGATTTTGCACCGGATAGGGTGGCGATGCAGGATGCTACCGCGCAGATGGCTTTATTGCAGTTTATGCAGGCTGGCCGTTCAAAAGTGGCCGTACCATCTACTGTGCATTGTGATCACCTGATCCAGGCAAAAATGGGGGCTGAGACCGATTTGGCAGTGGCCAACAAGGAAAGTCGTGAGGTTTTCGATTTTCTGGGATCGGTATCCAATAAATATGGTATCGGGTTTTGGAAACCAGGTGCTGGAATTATTCATCAGGTCGTGCTGGAAAACTATGCATTTCCCGGTGGGATGATGATCGGTACGGATTCACATACGGTGAATGCAGGCGGCCTCGGTATGTTAGCCATTGGTGTAGGTGGAGCAGATGCCTGTGATGTGATGGCAGGCTTGCCCTGGGAACTTAAATTCCCCAAATTGATCGGTGTCAAATTAACCGGAAAACTCAATGGCTGGACCGCACCCAAAGATGTAATTCTTAAAGTGGCCGGAATTCTTTCGGTTAAAGGAGGTACGGGTAGTATCGTAGAATATTTTGGCGAGGGAGCTGTGGCCATGTCCTGTACCGGTAAAGGAACGATTTGTAATATGGGTGCCGAGATTGGAGCCACAACCTCCACTTTTGGTTATGATGATTCCATGGAGCGGTATCTGAGAGCAACAGGACGGGCGGATGTTGCTGATGCAGCCAATGCGATCCGCGAACACCTCAATGCAGATCCTGAAGTGTATGATGATCCAACCGCATATTTCGATCAGGTAATCGAGATCAACCTATCCGAACTGGAGCCACACCTGAACGGGCCATTTACCCCGGATTTGGCAACTCCAGTGTCCAGGATGAAGGAAGAGGCAGCCAAAAATGGCTGGCCATTGAGAGTAGAGTGGGGACTGATAGGATCTTGTACAAACTCTTCTTATGAGGACCTTTCCCGTGCAGCCTCTATTGCCAGGCAGGCAGTAGAAAAGGGCTTGGCAACCAAAGCCGAGTTCGGTATCAACCCCGGTTCAGAGCAGGTACGTTATACTGCTGATCGGGATGGATTGATTGGGACCTTTGAAGATTTGAATGCAACAATTTTTACCAATGCTTGTGGTCCATGTATTGGAATGTGGGCACGTGTGGGAGCGGAGCGGGAGGAGAAGAACACGATCGTACATTCCTTTAACCGCAACTTTGCGAAACGAGCTGACGGAAACCCGAATACTTTTGCTTTCGTTGCTTCACCGGAAATGGTGGCAGCCATCGCCATTGCAGGAGACCTGGGCTTTAACCCATTGACTGATAAATTAATAAATGACAAAGGCGAACAAGTGAAATTGGATCCGCCAAGTGGAGACGAGTTGCCGGTCAAAGGTTTTGATGTGGAAGATCCAGGCTACCAGGCACCTGCCGAAGATGGGAGTCAGGTGCAAGTGGCGGTTTCATCCGATTCTGATCGACTCCAATTGCTGGAGCCATTCCAGGCTTGGGAAGGAACTGACCTTACCGGACTGAACCTTTTGATCAAGGCCAAAGGAAAGTGTACCACAGATCATATTTCTATGGCAGGTCCATGGTTGAAGTATCGTGGCCACCTGGATAATATTTCCAATAATATGTTGATCGGTGCGGTCAACTACTTTAACGATAAGACCGATTATGTAAAAAATCAATTGACGGGAGAATATGGTCCGGTTCCTGCTACCCAGCGTGCTTATAAAGCAGCAGGCATAGGCTCGGTCGTAGTTGGTGATGAGAATTATGGGGAAGGTTCTTCCCGTGAGCATGCTGCAATGGAACCCCGTCATTTGGGCGTGCGTGCGGTGCTGGTCAAATCATTTGCCCGAATTCACGAGACCAACCTCAAAAAGCAGGGAATGCTGGCATTAACATTTGTCAATAAAGATGATTACGAGCGGATTTTGGAAGATGATAGGATAGATATTGTGGGTCTGACCGAATTTGCACCTGAAAAGCCTCTAAAACTGGTATTGCATCATACGGATGGTACCAAGGAGGAGATTTTTGCCAACCACAGTTATAATGAGCAACAGATCGGTTGGTTCAAAGCTGGTGGTGCATTGAATATTATTCGTCAGGGATAGTATTTGTCCGGCCTATACTTTATCAGCCCAATAACACATCGAGCGTCATCATCACAATGAAGCCGCCGATAAAACCAATGGTGGCAACATCCGAACCTTGATTTTGCTGGGCTTCGGGGATAACTTCCTCGACCACCACAAAAATCATAGCACCGGCCGCAAAGGCAAGGGCAAAAGGAAGAATGGGGGTGAAGGTAGCTACTGCCAAAGCCCCCAAAACACCAGCTATCGGTTCAACAATAGCCGATGATTGGCCGTATAGAAAACTTTTGCGTCGGCTCATGCCCATTCGCCGAAGGGGCATTGCCACGGCAATACCTTCCGGAAAGTTCTGTAATCCAATGCCGAAAGCCAGTGCCACTGCACCGCCTATAGTCGCTTCGGGAATTCCTGCTGCGACCCCACCAAACAATACGCCTACGGCCAGGCCCTCTGGAATATTGTGCAGGGTGATGGCGAGTACCAAAAGAGTAGTTTTTTGCCAGGGAGTTTTGACCCCCTCTACTTGCTTAAAGTTTACGTGAAGGTGAGGAAGGATTTTGTCCAATGCAAATAGAAACGCTGCCCCACACAAAAAGCCAGAAATTGCAGGAATCAACTTAGCAAAACCTTCTCCATCCGTCATGTCCATTGCCGGAATCAGAAGACTCCATACGCTGGCTGCAACCATCACCCCCCCCGTGAATCCCAACATACCATCCATTACAGTCCGGTTGATTCCCTTGAACATAAATACCACCGAAGCCCCTGCAGCTGTCACCAACCAGGTGAAAGTTGTAGCGTATAAGGCGGCAAGTACAGGGTCAATACTTTCCAGATAGTTCAATAATGGTTCAAGCATCTATCAATTTTTTATTTTGTATTGCAAAAGTAATGTTTTAGTTTTAACAGATATGAATTTAGAAATAATATCCAATAGAGTTAGATTTTTTTTCATTTCGCTCTTGCTATCGAATATCCTTTTGTGGAGTCATTCTGTTATTGTCCAAACTGATAGCGGTGGCGACCAAAACCACCTTGCCCTGCGGGTAGCTTCCTATAATTTGCGGATGGATACACCACGTGACAGCATCAATGCCTGGCCCAACCGCAAGGAAGAGGTCTCCGCCCTGATCAGCTATCACGATTTTGATATAGTGGGTACACAGGAAGGTTTCCTCCATCAGTTGCAGGATTTGTGCGAAGATCCGGCCTACACTTATTATGGGGCAGGTCGGGATGATGGGCAGCAGGCCGGTGAGCATGCCGCGATATTGTATAAAAAAGACAGGTTTTTGGTTTTGGATTCTGGAGATTTTTGGTTGAGGGAAGCTCCGGATGAACCAGGTTTGGGTTGGGATGCCACCTGTTGCCACCGGATCTGCTCCTGGGTTCGGTTGCAGGATAAGACATCCAGCAAAGAATTTTATGTGTTCAATACACATTTTGATCACCAGGGAGTGATAGCCCGTCAGGAGTCTGCCAAGCTCCTTTTAGCTAAAATTCAGGAGATTGCCGGAGACCAGCCCGTAATTTGTTTAGGCGATTTCAATTCCACCCCAGAAACCATTCAGATCCAACAGTTATCAAATGAATTGAAAGATGCATTCTTCCATTCAGAAACTCCAGTATATGGGCCAATCGGCACCTTCAATGGATTTAAATGGGACGCCCCACTTCGTGACCGGATCGACTATGTATTCGTTAGCGATCATTTCCAGATCAAGAAGTATGCAACACTCACCGATTCAAAAGATCAGCGGTACCCATCGGATCATTTACCGGTGGTAGTAGATTTGTTTTTATTGCCCTTGACAATTCGGTAACTAATATAGAGTAGTAGCAACCAGATTGGGATCAGTTCGACCGGCACCTTCATCCCGGTGATCCACATGATGATCAATACGCCAATTAGAAAGAACAAACAGATGTAATTGGTCAGAGGAAACCAAAATGTTCTGAATTTGGTGCGATGCTCTTCCCTGTCTTTTTGCTTCCTGAAGAACAAGTGTGTGATACTGATCATGACCCAATTGATTATCAGTGCTGAAACCACCAGAGACATCATTATATTGAGGGCCTGCTCAGGCATGAGCCAATTGACCAAAATACAAATAGCTACAAATGCCGATGAAACCAGAGTTGCTCTTACCGGTACATGTTGTTTACTCAGCCCTCTCAAAAATTTGGGTGCATTACCTTGCATAGCTAATCCGTATAGCATTCGGCTATTGCTGTAAACACAACTATTATAAACTGAAAGAGCCGCAGTCAGTACAATAATATTCAGCGCATTGGCAATAAGGCTGGTGAAATAGAATGTTTTGCCAAACAAAGTAAATTCAAACCCTTTTAATGTGTCAAAAACAGTAACGAAAGGGCTGCTTCCCGCTGTAATTTCCCTCCAGGGAGAAAGTGAAAACAGAATGATCAAAGCACCAATATAGAATATCAAAATCCGGTAAATTACTTGATTTGTGGCCTTCGGAATATTCTTTTCAGGATTTTCGGCTTCTGCTGCCGTGATCCCAATGAGTTCCAGTCCACCGAAAGCAAACATGATTAAAGCCATGGCGGCAAGTAATCCCGTAAAGCCCCCTTTTCCATCTGATTCGATAACACCCCTTGGGAAAAAGCCTCCGTCTTGCCATAAATTGGTAATGGAAGCCCGCTCTCCTCCAGCACCACTTATAAGCAGGTAAGTACCGAACAGGATCATGGCAATGATGGCTACAACTTTTACGATTGAAAACCAGAATTCAGCTTCTCCATACACCTTTACAGAGGTAAGGTTGACCGCATTGATCATTATGAAGAAAAACAAACTGGATGCCCATAGCGGGATTTCAGGCCACCAGAAATGGATATAAACTCCGATTGCGGTCAATTCTGCCATACTCACCAGCACATATAGGATCCAATAGTTCCATCCTGATGCGTATCCGGCAAATGAGCCCCAATATTTGAAGGCGAAATGGCTAAAGCTGCCCGAAACCGGCTCTTCTACTACCATTTCCCCCAATTGTCGCATAATCAAAAACGCAATAAATCCAGCTACAGCATACCCCAGGATCACCGAAGGACCTGCCAGTACAGCGGCTGGCCCAATACCCAAAAACAGTCCGGTCCCGATGGCACCTCCAAGTGCTATCAACTGAATGTGTCGGTTGAGTAACCCTCTTTTTAACTCTCTGTTATTGCTTTCCTGATTTTGATTTTCCCCGATCGGGCCTGAAGTTTCCGTTTTCAAAGTATTTCTTTTAGTTTAAAATTGGCGTTTGATTGTCCTTCCGGACGGTTGGCCCAGCTCGCTCAATACTTGCCGGGCGGCTAAAAATAGAAATAAAAATGGAAAGAGCTCCTATACCTGTTCTATTTTTTGCAAAAACCTACTTCCCCAAATTTGTACGAATTTGGGGAATTTGTGAAACGGTGAAACACACATTGTGTAAGATTACACTTCCAGCAATATGTGTTCGGCAGCCTGGGGATTGCCTCAGGACAGCTTCGCCAGTGCCTCTTTGATCCGGTGCAGTGCCTCGATCAAAAGATCATCCGCTGCGGCGTAAGATAGGCGGATATAATTGTTGTTGCCAAATGAGCCTCCATCCACAGTGGCGACGTAGGCTTCATTGAGCAGGTATAGGGACAAGTCTGCCGAATCCTTGATCACCTGGCCTGAAGCATCCTTTTTACCAAAAAAGGAGGAGATATCCGGAAAGAAATAAAAGGCTCCCTGTGGCAGGTTGGTTTTGACACCGGGGATTTCTTTCAATAAGTTGTAAACCAATTCACGCCTCCGGGCAAATGCGGTTTTCATTTCCATGACAGACTCCAAACCCTGTTCATAGGCTACAATTCCTGCACGCTGGGAAATAGAGCAAGTACCCGAGGTTGTTTGTCCCTGCATTTTGTCATTTGCAGCAGCAATTTCTTTACTGGCCGCCAGATAGCCCAAACGCCAACCTGTCATGGCATATGCCTTGGAGAACCCATTGATAAGAATGACTCTGTCTTTTATACTGTCAAATGACGCAATTGACGCATGCTGATCTACGAAATTGATATGCTCATAAATTTCATCCGAAATAATATAGATGTGCGGATGCCGTTCAAAAACCTCAACCAGTGCGGCCAATTCGGATTTACTATAAACGCTTCCGGTTGGGTTGCAGGGCGAGGAGAACATGAATACTTTGCTATGCGGGGTGATTGCAGCCTCCAATTCCTCTGGAGTAATCTTAAAATCACTTTCAATAGTCGCATTTATAAATACCGATTTGCCTTCGGCCAATACCACCATTTCCGAATAGGAAACCCAATAGGGAGTAGGTATAATCACTTCATCACCAGGATTGACCAATGTCAAAAGGGCATTGGCCAGGGACTGTTTGGCTCCGGTAGAAACCACAATCTGAGAGGGTTCATAGTCCAGACCGTTTTCTCTCTTGAGTTTGTTAGCAATTGCTTTTTTCAGTTCGGGATAGCCGGATACTGGAGAATATCGGGTGTAATTTTCATCAAGTGCTTTTTTTGCGGCATCTTTGATGTGTTCAGGAGTGTTGAAATCAGGCTCGCCCACGCTGAGACTGATAACATTAATACCTTTTGCTGCCAGTTCACGACCCAATTTGGTCATTTTAAGGGTGGCCGATTCGGACAAATTATTGATTCGGTCAGATAGTATTAGTTCATTGCTCATATTGGCAAATATAGAAGTTTTCTAAATATTTAATATCAATTCTAAATCTTATATTTGGTTGAATGAATAAGCAGAAACAATTGATAAGAATTTCCCTTGGTTTGGGAATAATGCTGATGCTGATAAAGTTTGCTGCCTACCTCCTGACAGGCTCCAACGCCATTTTAACTGATGCTATGGAAAGCATAGTAAATGTTGTCGCCTCTGGTTTTGCGTTTTTCAGCATTCACCTTGCTTCCAAACCCAAGGATGAGAACCATCCTTATGGGCATGGAAAAGTTGAGTTTTTCTCGGTTTTTCTGGAGGGAGGACTGATATTCATCGCTGGTTTGCTGATTGTTGGTAAGGCCTTTTATAGCTTGTTCTTCCCGGAGCAAATAGAACGGCTTATTGAAGGTATAGGTCTGGTTGCCTTGACAGGAGTGCTTAATTGGGGTTATGGCACCCATATGGTTAGGCAAAGTAAAAAGCTCAACTCTCTGACCCTGGAGGCTGATGGTAAGCATCTTCAAACAGACGCATACAGTACATTGGGATTGATAGTCGGTTTGTTATTGATGTACTTGACAGGATGGAATTGGATCGATATTGCATTGTCCCTGGGCTTGGGTATATTTATATTGTATAGTGGTTATCGGTTGTTGCGTAAATCCATTGGGGGCTTAATGGATGAGTCGGATATAGAATTGGTGGAAGAAATCGTAGCAATTTTACAAAAGAATCGTAAACCTGACTGGATTGATATCCATAACTTCAGGGTTCAGCGGTATGGACAGGAACTCCATATTGATTGTCATGTCACCATGCCCAATTATTACCAGCTGCATCAGGTTCACGAAGAAGTCAGTGCTATTGACAAGATTGTCAATGCATATCATGGTGTCGATACTGAACTGTTCATCCATGTCGATCCCTGCATTCCCGAATGCTGTGGCCACTGTGCTGTGCAGGATTGTCCCATTCGTAGTCATCCTTTTGAGGCCCTAATTGTTTGGAATGTTGAGAATGTTAGTAAGAATCAGAAGCATTTTTCGAATTAGGCCATCCCATATTTGTTTATTTGAAAAGGATAGACTTTATTTGCTTTAATTATGATGACCTGATTACTAACTACATGTTATGATGAAACCGACCAATGTGCTCGACCCGGAGTATTACCATAAAGTGGTGGACTGTCAGTATGCCTGTCCCTCTCATACACCCGTGCCCGAATATATCCGCTTGATCGCCGCAGGGAAATATACCGAGGCCTATATGGTCAATTGGGAATCCAATGTATTTCCAGGCATCCTCGGACGTACCTGCGACCGACCCTGTGAGCCGGCCTGCCGGCGTACCCGGGTAGAGGAAGAGCCGGTGGCTATCTGCCGACTCAAACGTGTGGCGGCAGATAATAAAGAGAATGTCCGTCAGCATATGCCCGCTGCACCCTTCCCATCCAATGGCAAGAAAGTAGCCCTGATCAGGGCCGGGCCCGCCTCCCTGACGGTGGCCAGGGATCTGGCGCCCCTGGGATATGAGCTGCACCTTTTTGACGAAAATACGGCTGGAGGGGGGATGATGCGCAGCCAGATTCCGTCTTTCCGGTTGCCGGAAGAAGTGCTGGACGAAGAAGTGGGTTATGTGCTCGACCTGGGTATTCACAGGCATTTCAATACCCGGGTCAATAGCTTGAAATCGCTTTTGGAAAAGGAATATGATGCCGTTTTTGTGGGTACCGGTGCACCAAAAGGCCGTGACCTGACCGATCTGCCCGGGCGGCAAGAAGGGGATGCGCATATCCATATCGGCATTGAATGGTTGGCCAGTGTTGCTTTTGAGCATAAGCATAGCATTGGCGGAAAAGTGATCGTTCTCGGTGGAGGAAATACCGCCATGGACTGTTGTCGTACCGCCCGTCGCCTGGGAGGGAAGGATGTGAGGGTCGTCGTCCGAAGCCCATTTGAGGAAATGAA
The DNA here is from genome assembly GCA_035306865.1 of Sphingobacteriaceae bacterium. Classification (GTDB taxonomy): domain Bacteria; phylum Bacteroidota; class Bacteroidia; order Sphingobacteriales; family Sphingobacteriaceae; genus DASRQK01. Next base: position 70 of record DATGNG010000270.1, on the reverse strand, counting down.
AGCCTCTCCCTGGGAAAAGGAAGATGCCATGCATGAGGATGTTACCTTCTTTAATAATCACGTGCCGCTG
>DATGNG010000269.1:0-3592 GCA_035306865.1 Sphingobacteriaceae bacterium | reverse complement strand
TCTCCCAGGTCCTGGCTATTTTCCTTTTCCGAACGTATCAGGTCCAACACAATAGGCTGGCTGCTGATGGCATTTTTCAGATCGTGGCCGATAATAGAAAACAGTTGATCCTTTAATCTCGCAGATGCTGACAATTCCTTTTCTCTGGATTTCAACAATTTGTTGGCGCGCTTTGCATCCAGGAAAAAATAAAGAGAAATCAAAAATCCAATTATAGAAATCACGGAAAAAATCAATATCAAATTGCGAATTCGGTTCTGCACAGAAATCTGAACATTCAGATCCTCGATCTCCAACCTTGACTTATCCAATTGGTAGGACGCCCTAAGGTTAGCAATATCCCTTTCTTTCCGCTCATCAATAAGCTGCTTTTCTACATTTTCCCGTTCCTCCATAAAGCCGATTGTCTCTTCATGAAGCTTTAGGGATTTAGCCAGCTCAATTATCTTGCTCAGAATCTCAAATTGCATATACTTCAATTCATGAGTTTTTGCCTTCTCCTTCAAGTCAATCAATTCTTTGAGAGAATTAGCCTTTTTTGAAGGAGTGGACTCATCTATGCGAATCAAAGTAATAGCAATCAATTCCTCAATCAAATCACCTTCTTCCGCAAGCTTTGTGCCCTGATCGAAGTAAATATTGGCCATGTCGGTCTGACCCTGCAACTTGTATAATTGTCCCAGGTTAATATAGGCCTGTGCTCTTGGACGAGGTGATCTCGGCGCCTCTCCATAATTAATGGCAAGCTTAAAATACTCCTCACTCTTGGCGTATTCACCTTTTTCCATGTAGATAAAGGCAATATTTCCGTAGATGGTAATCACATTGAGCTTATCATGCTCCAATGCAATTTCCAAAGCCTTTTGATAGTACTCAAGCCCCAGATCAAAATTGTTTATATACGTATAGACGGTTCCAAGCTTGAGATAGGTGTTGGCAATTCCTTGCTTGTCCCCCAATTTTTCGAAAATTTGAAGAGCCGAAATCAAATGGCCTGCTGATTCATCATATTCTCCCCTACGCCCCATGGCAGTACCGTAGCCTGCATAAGCATGAGCAGTTTTCAGCTCGTTTTTCAACTTAATGAAAAGGGAAAGCGACTCTTCATAAGCGTCTTCTGCCGCATCAAACATGTTTTGTAAGGAAAACAGATTGCCCAGTCTCAATAATAATTCTGCCTGCCCCTCTCTAAATCCGGTTTGCAAAAAATGCTCATACCCACTTCGCAATAATATCTGGAGACTGTCTCTGGACAAATCCTTATTTGCATCCAATTGGGCAAGATGCTGATCAAGGTTTCCCTGATCGTTCTTAATATGATCCCAGGACTGCAATTCCTGAGCAGGCGCAGCAAGTGAACAAATCAGAAATATCAGTATAATTAAGACTTTATTAGTCATTTTCATTCAAAAACTGGCTAAATATAACCAAATATCTGTAAGTTTGTAGGAAAAGTAAGAATATGAAAGTGATAAAAGAATATGTAGAAGCCAACAAACAGCGGTTTCTGGATGAGCTGTTTGAATTGTTACGATTTCCTTCGGTCAGTGCAGACCAGAAGTATGCAGGTGATGTTCGAAATGCAGCAGAGTTTGTTGCACAAAAATTGAGGGATGCCGGTGCAGATAAGGTTGAAGTATGTGAAACCGCCGGCCACCCGATAGTTTATGGCGAAAAAATCACAGATCCCTCGAAACCCACTGTACTGGTTTATGGGCATTATGACGTTCAACCACCAGATCCATTGGAGTTGTGGGAAACCCCACCATTTGAACCTACTGTAAGAGACGGGAAAATATATGCCCGGGGTGCCTGTGATGATAAGGGCCAATTTTATATGCATGTCAAGGCTTTTGAATTGATGCTAAAGCAGGGTGAGCTGCCCACCAACATCAAGTTTATGATCGAGGGTGAGGAAGAAGTGGGATCCAATAATCTGGGTATTTTTGTCAAAGCGAACAAGGAACGTCTCAAAGCAGATGTGGTTCTTATTTCCGATACTGCTATGATCAGTCTGGAAAACCCGTCCCTGGAAACAGGATTGCGTGGGCTTTCCTATCTGGAAGTAGAAGTAATCGGGCCAAACCGGGATCTGCATTCAGGGGTTTACGGTGGTGCGGTAGCCAATCCGGCAACCATCCTGGCCAAAATGATTGCCTCTCTGCACGATGAAAACAACCATATTACCATTCCGGGCTTTTATGATGATGTGGCGGTGCTGAGCGAAGCTGAGCGCAAAGCATTGAACGAGGCACCCTATGACGGGGAAGAATACAAAAAAGACCTCGGAGTCAAGGAATTATGGGGTGAAAAAGGTTATACGACCATTGAACGCACAGGTATCCGGCCTACACTCGAAGTGAATGGGATTTGGGGAGGCTATATTGGCGAAGGAGCCAAAACCGTATTACCATCCAAAGCCAATGCAAAAATTTCCATGCGATTGGTCCCCAACCAGAAATCTGAGGTCATCACCAAGTTGTTTATGGAGCATTTCCAAAAGATTGCCCCGGATTATGTACAGGTCAGGGTCACCCCGCATCATGGCGGTGAGCCGGTGGTCACACCTACCAATAGCGTCGCCTATAAGGCTGCTGAGAAAGCGATTGAGGTGTCATTTGGTAAAAAGCCGATTCCAACCCGCGGTGGCGGCAGTATCCCGATAGTGGCGCTGTTTGAAGAAGAATTGGGTTTGAAAACGGTGCTTTTCGGTTTTGGACTGGACAGTGACAACCTGCATTCACCCAACGAAAAATTCGACATCGCCAATTATTTCAAAGGCATAGAAACATTACCGTTGTTCCATAAGTATTTTGCGGAATTGAGTTGATTCCACTATAATTGAACTTATCGATTCCTCTTTGATTGAACTACCAGTACTAAATTTTAAATTTTATGCTTGGAAAATGGTTCAAAAAACAGCATCATCGCTTTTATGTGGCAATGGTGGCATTATGCTTCCTTCCCTACTGGCCTATTTTGCTGATTTGGGCTCGTAATCCGGAGAGAAATTACAGAAAACTGGTCAGGGCCAGGCGACAAATCGCAAGATTGAGCTCGACCCTGGCCGGTTTCCGGTACGTAGTGCAGGAGGAGGAAAAGATCGATTGGTCCAAACTTTATATTTTGTGTCCAAATCATACTTCCAATCTGGATATTACTGCGATGACTTTGGTGTGCCAATCCGATTTTTCTTTTGTGGGGAAAGATGAGTTGCTCAGCAACCCCGTCACAGGTCTTTTTTTCAGGGCGATCGATATCCCGGTCAATAGGGAAAGTAAAATATCGGCTTTCAGGGCTTTCAAACGTGCCAGTGAATGCCTGGACAAGGGCCGGTCTGTGGTCATTTTCCCGGAAGGGAAGATCGGCAGCGATTATCCTCCTCAGTTGTGTCCCTTTAAAATCGGTCCTTTCCGCATGGCAGCCGAGAAAAACATTCCTATCATTCCTGTAGTCATCCAAAATGCCTGGGAGTTGCATTGGGACAATGGAGCCAAATATGGCAGTAATCCCGGCACGATCCGGATCGATGTGCTCAAACCGATGTATCCTTCGGGCCAGGACCCGCAAGCCGCTGAAGAGTTGAAAGATC
>DATGNG010000268.1:0-6012 GCA_035306865.1 Sphingobacteriaceae bacterium | reverse complement strand
TCCTTTGCCGAATGGATGCTGGTCGCACAGCAACAGGGATTGGTCGATTTTACTATTGCCCATCCCGAAGGATATGAATTGAAGGAAGAATTCACCGCAGGTGCCCAAAAGGTAAATGATCTGGATGAAGCCTTGAAAGGGGCCGATTTTGTATATGTCAAAAACTGGTCTTCCTATACAAATTATGGAGCCATGCCTCCCGTAAACGGAGATTGGTTGCTCAGCCCTGATCGCTTGAAGGGAAGCAATGAGGCCAAAGTCATGCACTGCCTGCCTGTGCGCAGGGATTTGGAATTGTCATCAGCCATTTTGGACGGACCGGATTCTTTGGTTATTCAGGAAGCCGGCAATAGGGTCTGGGCGGCTCAAGCGGTATTGAAAAGGATTGTTGCACAATTGTAAAAAAGGAACATGTCAGCATCGAGATTATTGATTGTAAAGATAGGTGGCAACGTCATTGACAATGCAAACGCACTAAATGATTTTGTAGAGAAATTTGCCGCATTGCCAGGTAAAAAAATCCTGGTGCACGGTGGGGGCAAACTGGCTACAGAGCTTGCAGGTCAACTTTCCGTACCTGTTAATATGAAGGACGGCCGTAGGATTACCGACAGTGCAACCCTACGCATCGCCACTATGGTGTACGCCGGGCTGACCAATAAAAGCCTGGTAGCAAAACTGCAAGCGGCCGGTTGCGATGCATTGGGCCTGAGTGGGGCTGATGGTAATGTACTGCAAACCATGAAAAGACCGGTCAAGGAAATTGACTATGGCTTTGTGGGTGACATGATGCATGATTCGGTTAATGTGGCAAGCATCAAAAAATTTCTCGACGGTGGCTTTACCCCGGTATTTTCAGCGATCACCCACAATGGACAAGGTCAGTTGCTCAACACCAATGCAGACACAATTGCTTCGGCATTGGCCGTGGCCATGACCTCGATTTACGAGACCAGTTTGATTTACTGCTTTGAGAAGCAGGGGGTATTGAGGGATGTGAATGATGAAAATTCTGTCATTTCCGAAGTTTCCCAGTCTGATTTTGAGCGTATGCAAAAGGTCAAGACCGTTGCCGAAGGCATGATTCCCAAACTACATAATGCATTCGAAGCTTTGATGAAGGGCGTCAGCCTGGTATCTATTGGCCATGCCAGCGCAGTACACATGATACAGCAGCAGCAGTCCGGCACAAGAATGATTTTGAAAAGATAGGGGGTAATGTAAGGCTACCTAAACAGTCCTGAAACTGAAAGCAGCCCTGAGAATTGCCTCGAAAATTATAAGAAATGAAAGCAGCGCATGGAAATAACAATCAACTGGCCGAACTTGCCCGGCAGGCAATAGAGCAGTTAAAAGCATTGATTGCCATTCCATCTTTCAGTCGTGAAGAGGAGCGTACTGCAGATCTGCTCGGATCCGAATTGAGAAAATTTGGTATAGAAACCCATCGTAAAGCCAATAATGTTTGGGCCTATAATCGGCATTTTGACCCTTCCAAGCCTACTATTCTACTCAATTCACACCACGACACTGTTCGACCCAATCCCAATTATACGCGTGACCCCTTTGCTGCATCGGTAGAGGACGGCAAGCTATATGGCTTGGGTAGCAATGATGCAGGGGGATGTCTCGTTTCCCTGATGGCTACCTTCCTCTATTATTACGAAGCAGAAAACCTGCGCTACAATTTGTGTTTTGCTGCCACAGCGGAGGAAGAAATCTCAGGTAAGCATGGGGTAGAATTCGTATTGCCAAATTTGGGTGAATTGGCGTTTGCGATAGTAGGAGAGCCTACCGGAATGCAGTTGGCCGTAGCCGAAAAGGGCCTGATGGTACTGGATTGTGAGGCCAGGGGTATAGCAGGGCATGCAGCCAGAGAAGAAGGCGAAAATGCAATATATCATGCTTTGCCGGATATAGAATGGTTTGCTAAATATCAGTTTGAGAACGTTTCAGAACTTTCCGGACCGGTAAAAATGAGCGTGACCATGATCAATGCCGGCTCCCAGCACAATGTGGTGCCGGCAAGCTGTACCTTTGTGGTGGATATACGCATCAACGAATTATATACGCATGAGGAGATTCTGACCGAAATCCGCCAGCACGTCCAATGTGAGGCCGTACCCCGGTCCACCCGTTTGAAACCCTCATTCATTCCATTGGATCATCCTTTGGTGCAAGCAGGTCTGGACATAGGTTTGAAAGCCTTTGCATCCCCAACCATGAGTGATCAGGCCCTATTGGACATCCCTTCTCTCAAAATCGGCCCTGGAGATTCCGCCCGCTCCCATTCGGCGGATGAATTTATTTATATCCGGGAAATAGAGGAGGGCATCGCAATCTATTGCAAATTATTGGATAAGATACTTTTTTAACCCCCTTTCGGGGAATATGAATCTACAATCTATAAGAGGGAAATCAACTTCTCAAGGTCTTCTTGAGTGTGGGCTGCGGACAGCACAATCCGGTCTAACGGTGGATCATTCGGATCCGGATAGGGGAAACTGGAAATCAGAATTTGGTTAGCGGCCAGGTGGTCAAAATACGACTTGCCGGGGCTATAAAACACCGGATAATCCTCAATATACATCCATTCATTCCGATGCGGCAGATGCTGTTTAAAAAACCGGATATTAGCCCTCAATTTCTCCCATTGTTCCTGATAGATTTTTCCCCCATTGAGGAAAGCGTACAGAAATGCAGGTGCCGAAGGCGAGGCGCCCACAAACACCCCGGTTTTGCGCAATTCATCGATAGTTTGCTGATCCGCCAGAATGATTCCGGCATCGATTCCCGTACCCTTGGCCAATGATGCCACCACTGTGAGCTTCAGCTCCGGCTTCTGGCTGATCCTGACGGAAGTTTCTGAAGGATCAAATACACCCAACCCATGCGAATCGTCCAATATAAAATGGACTTTCTTGCCCGGTTGGATGGCCTGGAACACCGAGAAATCAAAACGCTGGGGCTGGACATTGTCCAGGGTATTGCTAATGATCAGGAAAGAATCTGATTTACTATTGTTGATGTGCTCAACAGTCGCATTAGCCCAATCCGCAAACTCACCAGCGGAGGCAGGCTTTCCATCGAGCCAAAGGGCAGGATGGCAGCATGGAGAGTATAGTATTTGATCAGGAGAGTAATTTTTGCTGATTTGCCTTACCGCCAATTGGGCCGCCAAATATCCACTGGAAAGAAGGACGGCATCCCCGAAACCAAATTTTTTGGCAGCATATTTTTCTGCATCCTCATAAATTCCCAACTGCACATTGTTGGTCCGGGAAGTCCCATTATTGAGACCATAGCGGTCCAGACCCTCCTTGAACAGTGTTGCGAAACCAGTATGCAGGTTCAGCCCGAGATAGGCCGTGCCACCAAAAAACAAATACGGGCGGTCCCCAAGTACCACTTCTCTACCTGTCCCCTGATCCAGATGACGACTGCGGTCCGTGATATGATATAGATTATCCAATCAATATATAGATTATCCGATCAACTCATTGCCATCGCCGGGGAAAACCACACTGGGTTTGAACGATTTTGCTTTCTCGAAATCCATCAGCGCATAAGAAAAAATAATCACCACGTCACCCACCTGTACCAATCGGGCAGCTGCCCCATTCAGACAAATTATGCCGGACCCCCGTTCTCCTTTGATCACATAAGTCTCAAAACGGGCCCCATTATTATTATTGACCACCTGCACCTTCTCATTGGCAATCAGATTGGCCGCATCCATCAGATCTTCGTCTATCGTGATGCTGCCCACATAATTCAATTCTGCCTGTGTGACCCGTGCCCGGTGAATCTTGGATTTTAATACTTCAATTTGCATTCTACAAAGGTAAGGAATCGAATTCATTTCTCGGAAGTCGGTTTATTGCAAATTCATAACTATCTCAAAAGCACAAAGTTTTATCTCTTATAAAGTTTCTAATTAAACACGTTGAAATAAAAAATAAAGAAAAATTATTGACTTAGAAATTATTTATTATATCTTTGTAGTTAATAAATACAGTAAAATATGATAGTGATGGCTAAGAGAAATTTAGGAAGGTATGTGGACCCGCGGACGGATTTTGGTTTTCGCTGGTACTTCGGGCGTGAGGATAGCAAGCAGTTTCTGATCGATTTCCTCAATGGTCTTTTCCAGGGGGAGAAGGTGATCGTGGATCTGGCGTATGGGCCTAACGAGCATGACGGGGAGCAGCGGGAAGAACGACGGGTCGTGTTTGATTTGCACTGCACTGGTGCTGAAGGGGAGCGGTTCATCATCGAGATGCAGCGGCTCTATCAGGATTTCTTTAAAGATCGCATGGTGTATTATACTTCACGTCTGATCAGCAAACTGGTGTCAAAAGGCCGTCGGGGCAACAATTATGAGCTCCCGGAGGTTTATTTCATCGGGATTCTGGAGTTTGCATTGGATGCTACCGAAGAGAAGAAGTACTTCTATGATGTAGCCCTATGCGAACGGCAGACTGCGGAGCTGTTCTACGAAAAGCTAGGCTTCAAACTGATCGTCCTGCCACATTTCAACAAGCGGGAGGATGAACTGCGGGGCGACATGGACCAATGGCTATATCTGCTAAAGAACCTGAGTGAAATGCAGGAAATGTCAAAGTTTTTGGACAAACGGATGTTTAGCCGTATTTTTGAGGTTGGCAAGGTCGCCAGCTTAAAGAAGGAGGAACAAATGTCATACGAGGCCAGCATCAAACAGAAAATGGATGCAGAAAGCATCTTTAACAGTGCCCGCCGGGCTGGATTTCAACAGGGTCTTGAGAAAGGTCACCAGGAAGGTTTTGAGAAAGGTCGTGAAGAAGGTCATCAGGAAGGTCGTGAAGAAGGTCACCAGGAAGGTCGTGAGGAAGGTCATCAGGAAGGTCACCAGGAAGGCTCCCGAGAAGCAAAGATCGTCATCGTGCGCAACCTGATCCAGAAAACAGATATGACCGATGAACAGATTGCAATGCTGGCGGAGGTTTCCCTGGATGTGGTCAAGCAGATCCGGAGTGAGGACACCGCTCCTGAAATGTGACAAATAGCTCAAAAAAAGGCCGCCTCTTTGTTTGGACTGCCCCCAATAAAGGGTCTAACTTTTTGGGGACAATACAGTTTTTGAGGCAGCCTCTTTGTGTTTTCTGCAATTTATAATGCGGTGATTTAGAACCGCAAGGCTGTTCAGGCGCTTATTCGCTTTGAGCTTCGCGGATGGCTTCGATTTTGGCCACAACTTCAGTCATCACCATTTCGATGTCCGGACTTCCACCAACAGACCTGAAGCGGATAAAGCCGTCCTTATCAATGAATATTTTGGTAGGAATACCCTGCACTTCATAAGCGGTGACAGTGGCTTTTGGACGGTCTTTCATCTCATCGTATAAGACGTGGAATGTATATTTGTTTTCTTCGATAAAATTGGTGACCAGTTCTTCGTAATTTTCTTCACTCTGCCAGGTGTCAATAAATAAAAACGCTACATCCGGATCGTTTTCATATTTGTTGAGTGCTGTTTGCATGCCCGGGAAGGATACAATGCAGGGGCCGCACCAGGTGGCCCAAAAGTCGAGCACGACGATTTTGCCGCGCATATCTTCCAGACTGACAAATTCACCCTTCATGTTCCTGAGCCGAAAGCCGGGAGCTTCCTCCTTGACCATGGATGACTTATATTTTTCCTTCAAGGCTGCCAGCACCTTTTGGTCGAGATTGGCTTTTACAGCTGCAAAATCCCCTTTTCCGTTATTCAGTGTTTGGTACAGGTTTTCCATTTCGGTGAAAATTTGTCCGCTCACCGAACGGGTTAAGAGGTGGTTTTCCAGCAATTGATATGCATCAAACGATCGTCCCATTTTGGCATATCCTTTAGCCAGGGTGATGGTATTGCTGACTGATGCAGCAGCCCCCGGATTTTTGCTGGCCAGATCTTCGATAAGCGCAATTCCTTCTTCTGCTTGGCCTGCTCCGATCAATGCATTGGCGTATTGCCCGATCAATGTACGGTGCACT
>DATGNG010000267.1:0-5695 GCA_035306865.1 Sphingobacteriaceae bacterium | reverse complement strand
TATGGGATCCAGTTCCGGATAACAACCTGGCTATTTTGACTCCCTACTACCACGGTCACCAGATCCGGCTCCTTTATACGCCTAAGGAACCCCTCAAAAAATCTAAAGCTTTGTACAGCAGGTTCCTGGCCGATTTGATGTTCTCCAGCCCCATCAGTTCCTGGATCTGTGAATAATCCAGTCCCTCATAAAAGAAATAATAGATCATTTCCTTCTTTCTGGGGCTAAGCTTTTCGATCGCTTGATTGAGCCGGAACAGATCTGCTTCGTCCATCTGCCTATCAATAAGGAACTGTTCGTGGGAAAGGGTAAAGCCAAAATACGCATGTGAATCCAATCCCTCTCTTTTATAAAGCCATTTGGAAGCCTCCCGATGGAGCTTTCTTTTGAGACAACTAAAAAGATAAAATTTGATGGAATCGGTTTCCTTTAACCGGCTTCTGTTGTTTCTCAGATCTATAAACAGTTCTTGGATGCTATCCTCCACCAAACATGCATCAGCGGCAATCCGAAATCCATAAGCATACAGCTTGGCAAAATAGGTTTCATAAATAAAAATAAACGCCGCCTCGTCCCCCTCCCTGAAGGCATCCCATACCTGTCCATCGTCAAAAGGCATAGCGGATTTGAACGGCTTTAGGCTGGAAAATAATTCTTCTGCTATAGGATTCTGGTCAGGCATTTTGGGTTGTACAGCCAAGTTAGGGCGATTAAATCTAATTACAAAAAATCAATATGCATACAATAACATTTTAATTTGATCCAAAAAACCCATAACGATTGTGTAACTCCACGCTAAAGTGATAGTCATTCCTTCGCTTCAGAAGAAATTGCGCCCAACTTTTTCCTACCTGTCCATACGGATGGATCATCATCGAATATTTCAAAAACGACGCTGCAGATCCTCTGTCAGTCCCATCATCTACATCGCGTCAAGAAACTCCTTCAACCTCCCCCTCATTTCATCCACTGTATCCTTATGCTAATTGTTGTTGATCAAGCTCCGCTTCTCCCAAGGGTCCTTTTCCAGATCATACCACTCTTTATGCGCAGACCATGGATTTACCTGAAATACTTCCATTTCTTTGTCCTGATCCCTTCGCTGAAAGCAATAATGCCCAACGGCCACAAATGTTCGCAGATGAACTCTTTGCGACCTTCGGCAGATCCTCCTCCATGCTATACCCCGCTAGGTTTTTTCCTTGCCATAACCTTGAATCTCCAAACCCGCAAAGTCAAAAACGGTGGGGGCAAAATCTATGTTAAGCACCATACCGTGTTTTTCTGAGCAGGGTCTTCGGAAAGGAATAACCCAAGGAAACCTTCGTATACCTGCGGGGTAGTTATTAAAGCAGGGGCCGCCAGATCTTGGGCGGTATAAACTGCTTCCAAAACAAATCCATAAAAACGGCCGACAGACTTTCCAAATTGTCAGTGAGTAGGAGAAGGGCCTATTAGCCGTAGAAAGCTATAGGCTTATCGGGTCCCAAAACACCGTCTTTTTCAGGCGATTTGTGGAATAGCGACTGTGGAATAAACCAATAACAGTAAAATATCAGCCTAATATATAATAATACGCCCGATTAAATAGGTTTTGCTTTTTATTCCTATTTTAATTTTTTGGAATTTTATTTATTTTTTATAATATAGATGAAAATTTCAAGCCACAACAACTACCCAAAATTACCTGCGCATGAAAACACCGTTTACCTACGCAATCTGCCCTTGGGATAGTGGGTGAAATTTTTAGAAACTCACCCCTAGCAACTATCCAGTACAACTTCCATTTAAGTCTTTTCCAAAACAAAGAAAGGGATGCCGCCAAGTATTGCGCCACCATTTTTATACGCTTGATTAATAAAGATTGCTCAATCAATTCAACCTGACCCAACGTCCAACCACAATGAAAAACTTAAACATATTCAAGATTCGGACAGGGAGGATATCACTCGGATTAATGATAATAGGCTGCCTGACTCTGGAAACAATGGCCTGGTCATCGAGTAGAAATCTATCCTTCTTGCCCTTAGTCTCTCCAGCGGAGAGCCCTATGAAAATCCTACATGCACAGGAATCCCCCATCAAAGGTACCGTGATGGACCAAAAGGGCAATCCTATTCCCGGAGCCACCATTTCTGTACGTGGAACGACTATAGGTACTGCAACTGACTTAGATGGTAATTTCTCCATAGACGCACCAGAAGGGTCTACCTTGGTGGTCAGCTTTATAGGTTTTGACAGTCAAACCATTGTAGTAGGAAATCAGACAGTGATCAGCATAACCCTAATAGAAAGTACCGCGACCCTTCAAGAAGTGGTGGTCGTAGGCTATGGTACCCAGGAAAAAGTGAATCTGACTGGCGCAATCGGTGTCGCCACCAGCGAGCGGCTGGAGAGCCGTCCTATTGCCAATGCGGGTGAAGGGTTACAAGGGGTGATCCCCAACCTGAATGTCGCACCACGAAACGGAGATCCCGCGCAGAGCCCCGCCTTCAACATCCGGGGCTTTCAATCCATCAACGGCGGCGCACCCTTAGTCTTGGTGGACAACGTGCCCATGGATATCAACCGGATCAATCCCAATGACATTGAAAGTGTCTCCGTACTGAAAGATGCGGCCGCAGCGGCGGTGTACGGCGCAAGGGCTGCTTTTGGCGTCATTCTGGTCACAACCAAGCGAGGTAATGTAGGAAAAGTAAACATTACCTTAAACAGTCAGTTTGCATTGGCCAAACCAATTTTCAACATGGATCCGGTGACCGATCCCTATGAATTCGTCACCGCCAGAAATATCGCCAATATCCGCACCAACGGGGTGCCTTCTTACGATCAGAATTATGTTGACGGGACCAAAGCATGGTCTGAAAACCCAGACACCGCTCCTGCATGGGCCGTGGTGAACGGCGCCCTAAGGTTCTATGGCTTCAACAACTACCAAGAGGAAATCATGACGGAGTTCTCCCCTACCCAACAACATGATCTGACCATTTCGGGGGGAACAGAAAATTCCAACTATTTTGTCTCCTTCGGCCACCTCAACAAAGACGGGTATCTGGACTCCAAAGGCAATGAACACTTCAAGAGGTACAACGTGCTCATGAAGGGCGAATTTAAGGTAACGGATTGGCTGACCCTTGAGGAGAAAATCGTCGTCAACTCCCAGCAAAGCAACAAACCATACTTTTATAACTGGGACGTAAATATAAATTCTTTGGCCCGGGTCAATCCGATTATGCCCGTGCGTTTCCCCGACCTCCCCTATTATATTGAGCCCGGAGACCGAGACCGGTTTTTCCGTTATATCGGGATGTACTTTGGTGGAACCAATTTTTGGCCCTATCTGGAAAATGGTGGCAGGTCCACCTGGACCAACAATGATATATGGCTGACCCAAGGTGTAACCTTGACGCCGGCAAAGGGGCTGAAAATTGTCTCCAACTTCTCCTATAACTTCTTTCATCGCTCGGAACAAAACGTGGCCAGCAAAATTGAAATCGTTTCCACCAATTTGCTTGAGCCCAACCCCATCAGCAACGGTTTCAGCGGCAGCGATTTCATAGACGAAAGAGCCCAATACAACCAATACTATGTATTTAATGCCTTTGCGGACTACTCTTTCTCCCTTGGCACCAAACACAACCTGACCACCATGGTCGGTTTCAACCAGGAGTGGGGCCGCAACAAAGCAATCAGGGCGCAGGCCAATTCCTTGATCACGCCCCAGATAACCGATTTGAATGCAACCACCGGCCTGCAGCAAACTTTTGGCAGCAGCAACCACAACGCTTTGCGGGGAGCCTTTTACAGGATCAACTACAACTTCGACGAACGCTATCTTGTGGAAACCAACGGAAGGTATGACGGCACCTCAAGATTCCCCAAAGACAGCAGGTTCGGATTCTTTCCGTCGGTATCCTTGGGTTGGAGGATCTCCAATGAAGGGTTTATGGCAAACACCAAAACCTGGATGGACGAGTTAAAAATCCGCGCTTCCTACGGTACCCTTGGCAACCAACTCTTATTCGACAACGGCAATCCTCCCAATCCGATCTGGTACCCTTATATTCCTACCATGGGCATAGGCCAGTCTCCTTGGATGGCGACGTCCGGCACGCGCTCCCCCTATGTTTCTCCAGCAGGATTGGTAAGCCCTACGCTGACTTGGGAAACCGTTATCTCCCAAAACATAGGGGTGGATTTCTCTTTGTTAGGCGGGAAGATCGATGCTTCCTTTGATGTATTCTCAAGGGATACCAAGGACATGTTAATGAGTCAAACCTACCCTTCCATTCTTGGAGTGGGAGCCCCTTCCTCCAATGCTGCGGACTTGCGCACTACTGGTTGGGAGCTGGCGCTAACCTGGAGAAATCAAGTCAAAGAAGATCTTAATTATGACATCACGCTTGCCCTATCTGACTGGACAGCAGAAATCACCAAATTCACCAACCCCAACGGGGCCATTCCTTCCGGGATTACCGCCACAGGAAACAGTGCCCAATATTATGTGGGCCAAAAATTAGGAGAGATCTGGGGATATGAAACTGTAGGCATTTTCCAGACTGCCGATGAGATCGCTGCAGCCCCTAACCAATCCGCCTTGGGCGCCAACTGGCGTCCAGGAGATATCCAATACAGGGACCTGAACGGCGATGGAGTGATCAACTCGGGCAACAACACCTTGGCTAATCCTGGGGACCGAAAAATTATCGGTAACAACACGCCAAGGTTGAGTTATGGAATCAACAACAATGTCAGCTGGAAAAACTTTACCCTCAATGCTTTCTTTCAAGGGATTTGGAAAAGAGACCACTGGCCAACCTCCGGCAACTGGACCTGGTTCTTTCCGTTCAACGCGGGACATGTGGAGAAATACTTTATAGCCGACTCTTGGAGTGAGGACAACAGGGATGCCTATTTCGCTGCCCCGCACATCTCCACCAACGACAAAAAGAATATCCAACCCCAAACCCGGTTTTTACAAAACGCAGGATACATCCGTTTGAAAAACGTCTCCCTGGGATATGAATTGCCGGCCACTTGGATGCAGTCGATCGGCTTTCAGTCCGCCAACATCTATTTTGCTGGGATGAACCTTTGGGAATACTCCCCCATCCGGAAGCCCCTGGATCCTGAGACCATTTATGAGGGTGCAATAGAATACCCCATGCAACGGATTTACACCTTGGGCGCCAGGTTATCCTTTTAATTATATAAAGAAACAGAAAATGAAAAACACGAAATTAATATGGAGTTTGGGATTCATGGCTGCTACCCTTATAACTGCCTGCAACAATGAATTTCTGGATAAGATGCCCACCGACCAGGTCAGCAATGAAACCTTTTGGAATACCGAAAATGACCTTCGGGTTTACAACAACGGATTATATCACCTGGCCTTAAACGACAACACGGTTCCGATCATGATGGCTCACCATAACGGATTCGACGGATTGGGCTGGAGCTATTATTTCTTGGATGGCTTTGCAGACAATTTGGCCCCCAGAAATGACCGACATGCCTTCTTTCAACAAGTAAGGGCCGGAAAACAGATTGTGCCCTCCAACCCGCAGTGGTTCGGCTATTCTGGGTGGAATTTCGTGAGGGCAATCAATATTGGATTGGCCAATTATCAGAAGGCTGCCGTTACTGAACCGGTTCGGAACCGCTATATCGGGGAAGCGCGGCTTTTCAGGGG
>DATGNG010000266.1:0-4679 GCA_035306865.1 Sphingobacteriaceae bacterium | reverse complement strand
GGCCACGAACCTTTGGGATAGAGCTGCGCACAGACCTCAATCTATTGCGGTTTTACCTGCCCCTTTTTGACGTTGGCGCCAAGCTGATCTACGATAATGACCCTTTAAATCCGGGGCGTCTGCTCACCACATTCAGTTTCGGATACAGTTATTGATCCCGTTTTCTTTTGGTCTTTTTCACAGAAACACAAATCCCCAAATTTCGATGAATATGGGGATTTGTGTTTCTTGCAGAACGCTCCTTTGGAAAATCGCACCTCTCCTTTAGCCCAATTGGCTGATTGCTTTCGTATAATCCGGCTCGTCGGTCACCTCGGCAACATGTTCTGAATACTTTACATTTCCTTCGGTATCCAACACGATCACTGACCTGCTGAACAATCCTGCAAGTGGGCCGTCGGTCATTTTCACCGGATAGGCATCCGAGAAATTGGTGTCACGGAACTCCGAAAGGACTTCTACATTATTGATCCCTTCGGCTTCACAAAAGCGTTTTTGAGCAAAGGGAAGATCCCGGGAGATACACAAGACCACTGTATTGTCAAGTGCAGCGGCTTCTTTGTTGAAGGTGCGGACCGAAGCGGCACAGGTACCAGTATCCAGGCTGGGGAAAATATTAAGGATGACTTGTTTGCCCTGGTAATCAGCAAGTGACTTTTCGGACAGGTTGTTTGCAGTCAGCTTAAAATCAGGCGCCTTGCTGCCAATGGAAGGCAGCGACCCAACTGTATTTACGGTATTACCATGAAATGTTATTTTTGCCATAATCTTTAGAGTTTTTTAATGTTAATATCTGATTGTGCAGGCTAAAGCTACAAAATGTATAGGGTAAAGCTACAAGGAACATTCCAAAACTGGATCATTTCGATGTAATAATTTGCCTTAGTGATATATTAGCCGTTTTTTATACCTTTGAATAATTATTTTATAACCAATCATCAATAAAATGAACAAAAAACAAATTTTACCCATTATTATGATTCTTGCAGCCAGTATATCAGGATGCGAATCGGGGGGAAAAGATGCTGACAACCCTTTGTTGGCTGCCTATAACACCCCGTTTGAGGTCCCTCCCTTCGACAAGATCAAGGACGAGCATTTCAAACCGGCTTTTGACGAGGCCTTTAAGCAGCATAACGTAGAGATTGCTGCGATTATCCAAAATGAAGAGGAACCAACCTTCGAAAATACAATTCTTGCGCTTGAAAAATCAGGCAAGCTGCTGAGTAAGGTTAGTACCGTTTTCGGCAACCTGAATTCGGCCCATACCAACGATGCGCTGAAAGCACTTGCTGTGGAACTTGCCCCTATTTCTTCGGCTCACCGGGATAATATTGGCCTTAACGACACCTTGTTTAACCGGATCAAAACCGTTTGGGAAAATAGGGATGATTTGGGTCTGAATGCCGAACAATACAAATTGTTGGAAGATACCTACAAAGGGTTTGAGCGAGGTGGCGCCAACCTCAATGAGGAAGACAAAGCCCGCCTTCGTGAGATCAACTCTCAATTGTCGGTAGCAACGATCACCTTTGGCCAGAACCTGTTGGAAGAAACGAATGCTTACCAACTGGTTGTGGAAAATGAAGAAGACCTGGCCGGTTTGCCCGCAGGGCTGGTGGCCACAGCGGCTAATGTAGCCAAAGCCAGTGGTCAGGAAGGAAAATGGATTTTCACCCTACAAAACCCAAGCATTATGCCATTTCTGCAGTACGCAGACAACAGGGATTTGCGCAGGCAAATATGGGAAGCCTACCAAAACCGCGGCAACAACGGCAATGACAAGGACAACAATGAAGTACTGGTAACTATTGCAAACCTACGTCTGGAAAAGGCCAACCTGCTTGGTTATCCAACCCATGCACATTTTGTACTGGAAGAAGCCATGGCCGAAAATCCGGACAATGTATATAAATTGTTAAACGATCTGTGGAAACCCGCTATCGCAAAAGCAAAAGTGGAAGCATATGATATCAAAAAAGAGATCGAAGCTTCCGGCGAATCTTTCGAGCCTGCACCATATGACTGGCGTTATTACACCGAAAAAATCCGTCAGAAACGGTATGCGATCGATGAAAACGAGCTGAAGCCTTACTTTAGCCTTGCAAGTGTGACTCAGGGTGCGTTTGATGTGGCAAATAAGCTGTTTGGACTGACCTTTACACGTCTGGACAATGTGCCTACCTACCATGAAGAAGTGGAGGTGTACGAGGTGTTTGATAATGACGGAAGCCATCTCGGATTGTTATATGCGGATTTCTTTCCCCGGGCTTCAAAAAGAGGCGGCGCATGGATGACTTCCTACAAAAGACAGCAGACCATAGATGGAAAACGTGTCGCACCAATTATTTCTATTGTCTGTAACTTTACGCCACCTGTTGGGGATCAGCCAGCGCTGATTACCTTTGATGAGGCAAACACTCTCTTCCATGAGTTTGGACATGCTTTGCACGGCCTCTTGTCCAATGTGACTTATGAAAGCCAGGCCGGCACTGCGGTTTCCCGTGATTTTGTGGAATTGCCTTCACAGATTATGGAAAACTGGGCTGCTGACTCGGAGGTGTTGAAAATGTATGCCAAACACCACGAAACCGGTGAAGCCATTCCAGATGAACTGATCACCAAACTTGAGAATGCCGGCACATTCGATCAGGGCTTTGCCACCGTGGAATACCTGGCGGCTTCTTTCCTGGATATGGATTTCCACACGCAAACTGCCAAAATCACCCAGTCTGCAAGTGACTTCGAAAAGGTTTCCATGGATAAAATCGGGTTGATCGAAGAAATAATTCCCCGCTACAGGAGCACCTACTTCAACCACATTTTTGCCGGAGGCTATTCTTCCGGGTATTACAGTTATATCTGGGCAGAAGTGTTGGATTCAGATGCGTTTGCAGCCTTTAAGGAAACAAGTTTGTTCGATCAGGCTACTGCTGAATCTTTCCGCAAAAACATTCTGGAAAGAGGGGGCACTGAAAAGCCATCTGTTCTATACCATAACTTTAGAGGTAAGGACCCTAATCCGGTTCACCTAATGAACAAGCGAGGATTGAACTAATCAATTCATA
This sequence comes from Sphingobacteriaceae bacterium, assembly GCA_035306865.1. Classification (GTDB taxonomy): domain Bacteria; phylum Bacteroidota; class Bacteroidia; order Sphingobacteriales; family Sphingobacteriaceae; genus DASRQK01. The sequence goes on along the minus strand of DATGNG010000266.1, from coordinate 1,611 downwards.
GTGGAGAATCCTCATTTTCCGCAAAAAAAAAAGCCCCTGGAAAATCAATTGATTTTCCAGGGGCTTTTTGAAATAGTTTTCTATCAGATATCAAGAACCTTAACTTCGGTCCTGCGGTTGGCTTGGTGTTGCTCATCGGTACACTGTACCCCATTCGCACATTCGTTGATCAAACGTGTCTCGCCATACCCGGCTGCTTCCAATCGATCTCTGGCAATACCCTTGCTGATCAGGTATTCAACCGCTGCATTCGCCCGGCGTTGTGACAGCGCCATATTATAGGCGTCATTACCCCGGCTATCGGTATGTGAAGAAAGTTCGATCTTCATGGTTGGGTTTTCGTTCATGATCTGAACCAATTCATCCAACACCAGTGCGGCATCCGGACGAATATTGTGTCTATCAAAATCATAATATAAGTTCTCAAGGACAAACGTTTTGCCTATCGAATACTCCGGCTCCAGCGCAAGGGCTACCCGCAAAGTATCGGATGCCACGATGTCCAGCGAATGTGTGCTGGCCGAATCCGGTTGGAATTTTTCCTTACTGCCATGCACCTGATAACGCTTACCAGGCTCCAACAAAAATTCAAATTCACCATTGCCTCTGCTACTTTCCCTTCCAACGATCGCCCGCTCTCCTTCATATAAAACAATAGTTGCGTCAGAAATACGTTCGGCTGTATTTTTATTGGTTACAACGCCCTGCAATACAACAATAATCGGTTCGGGTTCAGGTTGTGGCTTTTCAAACACAAATGAATAAATATCGTCCTCTCCCATACCACCTGTACGATTGGATGACAGGAATCCAATTTGCTGCAGATCATCATCAATGGTCGTAACAAAAGAGAAATCATCCCGGGAAGAATTCAGGGGATAGCCAAGATTCACAGGTGTGGTCCAGCTTCCCTTGCTTCCAGAAGCAAAAAACACATCCAGACCACCCATTCCGGCCAATCCGTCTGTGGAATAGTACAAGTTGTGATCTGCGCCGATCGCCGGAAATAGTTCATTGCCGGGAGTATTGATCTGTGCTCCTGCATTGATCGGCGTACTCCAGGCTCCATTTGCATTCCGCTCACTATACCAGATATCAGTCCCTCCAAGACCGCCAGGGCGATCACTTGCGAAATACAAGATCTGCCCATCCGCAGAAAAGGCAGCATGCCCTACCGAATAACGGTCAGGGTCATTATGCTCAAAGGGAGTCCCTACCCATTTCCCGTCCTGCTGCACATACTTGTAAAGTTCCAGTCTGTGCGTGCGGTACTTCCGTCCTTTTTCCATCTCTGCACCCAATTCTTTGCCAATATACGTGCGGGTGATATACAGTGTCCGGCCATTGTCTGGGGTAGCGACAGGTCCCACATGGAAGTCAGGGCTATTCAATTCGGCCCCCAAAATATCCGGAGATCCAAGTATGTGCAGATCCTGATCCAATGATGACTGATGTACTTTGAGATAAGGCCTTCCTGTCCAACCATAGACAGAAGCGCCTAATTTATTTCCAGCATCAGCCTCTCCCGTATAATAAGCGGTTCCATCGATAACCGACACCGCAAACTCGGATTTGTCTGTATTTACGGCCTGTTCATTGCGAACCAGATGC
>DATGNG010000265.1:0-4573 GCA_035306865.1 Sphingobacteriaceae bacterium | reverse complement strand
AAAACAGTACGTCTGGCTTTTCAGCCAATAACAATTCCACACCACCCGTTACGGCTTTCTTATTATAAAAGCTGCCGGAGTGAATATCCGAAAGCTGGCCGATCCGCATTCCATCAAAGGCTTTTGGTAAATTGGGTAGATAAAGTTTCTGCCTGCGGACCCGGTAATCATAGGCTCCTGACAACACCCCCCAGGAAATGGGGATTAACGGTGCAGCGGCCACCAGGATCCCGGCACGGGTCAAGAACTCGGACCTGCTGATCCCTTTGACCGGGTTTTCCGGAAGCGGTACCATAGACGCCTCGATTTTTCCTTCATCCCGCATCTTACGGTATTGACGGATTTGTTTCAGGCGTTTTTTGCGTACGGGAAATAACAAGCGCTTTAACCATACCCCGCCCCGGCGCATATCATCGGCCAGCAGGATGAGGATATAAATAAATTTGGTAATAAAGGTAGAAAAGAAGACGACCAATATCACCGACCTGACCATCAAAGGAATATTGGAATAAATACTCACAAAGACACTCAGGATCAATAAGAAACTATATCCCCACCACAAAAAGGGGAAAAGGCGGGATTTTGGAAAACCAAGTTGCGTAGCCCTCAAACCTTTATAGATATAAAAGTCGATGACAAGCAACACAATACTATTAAAAAAAATCATATTTATTTATTCAGGGCGAGCCTTCGCAGGACTTCTACCCATTTGGGATCATCGTTGAGGCTCTCTACCATTGTTACTTTTTCTCCTCCCAATTCCCTGAACTCTTCGTCATATTCTATGCCAATCTCATAAATTGTCTCTAAGCAGTCTGCAACAAAAGCAGGACAAAATACCAGTAGCTTTTTGTTGCCCAATCCGGCTTGGGTTTTTAATACGTCCGAAGTATATGGCTGTATCCATGGGGTTTTGCCCAAACGGGACTGAAAACAGACCGTATAGTCCTTTTCAGCTATTCCCACCTGCTTTGCAATGGCCCTTGTGGTCGCATAACACTGCGCTACATAACACAGGCGATTGACATGATTTATTTCATGGTGACACCCGGCTTTTTCACAATCATGCTGTCCCGATGGCTCATTGTCAACCAACTGACGAACTGGCAGCCCATGATAGCTGAAAAGGAAATGATCGTATTTGGCCGGGTCGTGCCGCTTGCCATTCTCGGCAAAAACTTCCACCATCTGCTCATCCTCATAATAATCATTGACGATGGACAGTTCGGGAAATGTATGCCAGGTCCTCATCACTTCCATTACTTCCTGAATAATGGAGCCGGTAGTGGCGGATGCATATTGTGGGAACAGTGGAATAATCCTGATACTCTCCAACTGTAAATTCTTGAGGTTTTGCAGTGCCGAGGCGATGGAAGGGTTTTGATACCGCATTGCTAATTCCACGTGATACTCATCACCCAAAACATCTTGCAACATTTGTTGCTGACGGATACTGTAATGCATCAAGGGGGACCCGGTCTGGTCATCCCAGATGGATTTGTACAATTTGGTCGAGTTGGAGGTGCGGAATGGAACAATAATGCCCCGTACCAAAAGTGCCCGGCGGAGGTAAGGGATATCGATAACCCGGCCATCCATGAGAAATTGATTGAGATAACGCTGTACATCTGGTTTTTCCGGCCGATCTGGCGTACCCAGATTGACCAGCAAAATACCTTTCTTAGGTTGCTTCATAATATTAACATCAAAACTTATTTATAGCTCCTGGAGATGACTTTGAACCCTCTCCATTAGCCAACGAGGGGTTGAGGTTGCACCACAAATTCCGATTTTATCCTGTTCTTCAAACCATTCCTTCTGCAATTCCAGGGGATCGGAAACAAAAAATGTATTTGGATTGCTCTGACGACAAACTTCAAACAATACCTTGCCATTGGAGGACTTTTTCCCTGCCACAAATACTACCTTGTCAAATTTACTGGCAAAATGGACCAGATCCTCGTAGCGGTTGGAAACCTGGCGACAAATAGTGTCGTTGGCCTTCACTTCATATCCACGGCGGATCAACTCGTCCTTGATCTCGTAAAACTTATCGGTACTTTTGGTGGTTTGGCTGTACAAAGTTATTTGCTTGGGCAGGTCCAGCTTGTCCAATTCGCCCATATCCTGGAATACCATGGCATTATTGCCCGTCTGGCCCTGAAGGCCGATCACTTCGGCATGTCCATGCTTTCCATAGATCAGAATATTCTCTTCATTATCATAAGAGGATTTAATCCTGTTCTGCAATTTCAGCACCACCGGACAGGAGGCGTCAATCAGCGTAATGTTGTTTTGCAAAGCCAGCTTATAGGTCTCGGGGGCCTCACCATGTGCGCGGATCAGCACTTTTTCATTGCGAAGCTGTTCAAATGCGGCATGATCTATAATCCGGAGCCCTTTTTCCCGTAACCGGGACACCTCTTCGTCATTGTGCACAATGTCTCCCAGACAGTACAGATAGCCGTCCTCTTCCAGAATTTCTTCCGCCATATCTATGGCGTACACCACGCCAAAGCAAAATCCCGAATCCGGATCGATGGTCGTTTGCAGATTTAATTCCGTCATGCAACAAAGTTAAGCATTAATAACTTCTTTTCTTGCCTTCCTTCCAATATCCGGCGAAAAAGCGTACTTTTGCAAAAAATTTTGACTTAATGACAACAAACAGAACTTTTACAATGATCAAGCCCGATGCTGTAGGCAATGGCCACACCGGTGCGATCCTGAATGACATCATTGCAGCAGGCTTCAAAATCATCGCGATGAAATACACTCGCCTGAGCAAAGAAACCGCCGGGGCATTTTATGCCGTGCACAAGGAGCGTCCTTTTTACGGAGAATTGGTTGAGTTTATGACTTCTGGACCTATCGTGGCTGCTATTCTGGAAAAAGAAAATGCAGTGGAGAGTTTTCGTACACTGATCGGCGCCACGGATCCAAGCAAGGCCGAAGCCGGCACAATCCGCAACAAGTATGCGAAATCGATCGATGCCAATGCGATCCACGGCTCGGATTCGGATGAGAATGCAGCGATCGAAGGTGATTTCTTCTTTTCGCAACTGGAACGCTTCTGAATCTGAATCATGCAGATTCTACAGCCAAAATATATTATGTTTTTTGTATGGATGCTGGTGATCCCAGCATCCATCGCTTATTTCGGAGGTTGGGACACTCATGTTGATTACCTCTTTTTCCTGCGGGCTTTTGCTATAGCATTTTGTTCCACGGTGGTTTACTATTTGATCGAAAAACGCCACCGGGCCAGAAAATAGTCCTCTTTTTCGGTCATTTTCTTTTTCTCAGCCGGGCTCTTATCTCCATATCCACAAAGGTGTAGCAAGCCGTGTATGATGACCCGGTGCAACTCGTCCTCCTCCCGGACCTGAAATTTTTGAGCGTTTTCACGGACACGATCAATGCTGATAAACACATCCCCGGCAATTTGGCCGTCTTTTTCACTATTGTCAAAGGTTACGATGTCCGTAAAAGTGTCGTGTTGCAGGTATTGTTGATTTATAGTCAATAGGTATTCGTCCGGGCAAAAAATAAAATTCAACTCGCCAATGCTAAACCCTTCTGCCTGCGCGGTTTCACGCAGCCAGGCACGGATGGCCATTTTTTGTTTGGGGACGAAGTCGGTTTCTTCGGAGAAAAAGTGAATTGCTGCCATTTTGCTTCAATTTGGGCTGTGATACAGTTTTATTATTTTGTATTAAAATCAAATCCTCCCATCTCTCTTTTTTCCAGATAGGATTGGAGGATCAGCGTAGCCGAAACTGCATCGACCAACGCTTTATCGCGGCGTTGCTTCTGATTTGCACCTGCTGCCCGAATGCTGGCAGTGGCCATTTTGGAGGTAAAGCGCTCATCCATTTCAATCACCGGAATTTCAGGGTAATTACGTTTGAGCTTGCGGATAAAACCCACGATATGGGTAGCCGACTGGGAAGGGGTGCCATCCATTTGCAAAGGCATGCCTACCACAAAAACACTCACCTGCTCCTGCTGCAAATAATCAGCTATAAACTCATCGATTTTTTCAGGATGCACCGTAGTGAGGGCGGTGGCAATCAATTGCAGCGGATCGGTCACGGCAATGCCTATCCTCTTGGTTCCATAATCAAACGCCATAATCCTCATGCAGCAAAGTTAAATTTTTTATTCATTTCAAAAATCTGAAATCTTTTGCTTATCATTGCACATATAAGATGTATATAGATTAATAGCTGTATCAGACATGAGGTTTATCGTTTCTACTTCTATATTGCTCAAGCAATTACAGGCAATCAGCGGCGCATCGAGCAGCAGTACCGTATTGCCTATTCTCGAAAATTTTCTTTTCGAGATCAAAGATAATATATTGACCATTTCGGCTACTGACTTGCAAACTTCTATGGTTACTTCGTTGCCGATAGAGGCCAAGGAAGATGGGAGGGTGGCTATGCCTTCGCGGATTTTGATCGAAACACTCAAGACATTGCCGGATCAGCCAGTTGCTTTTTCGGTTGATCAGGGGACGATGGCCATTGAAATCAGTGCTGGAGACGGAAAGTACAAACTCAGTGGTGAA
>DATGNG010000264.1:0-5266 GCA_035306865.1 Sphingobacteriaceae bacterium | reverse complement strand
AAACTATAAATGGTAATAATCGGCTGATGACCTATGAGTCATTGGGTGACGGAGGGTTTCAGAGCGGTACAATGCTGGGGTCCGGAGGATTTATTGTCTTTGATGAAGATCAGTGCATCGTCCGTAATACCTGGAATTTTTCGCGATTTTATCATCATGAAAGCTGCGGACAATGTTCGCCTTGCCGGGAAGGAACTGGCTGGCTGGAAAAGGTCCTGCATAGCATAGAACATGGGCATGGATCCTATAAGGATATTGATTTGCTGGTGAATGTGGCCAAAAACATTGAAGGCAATACCATTTGTCCACTGGGAGATGCTGCAGCTTGGCCGGTAGCCAGCGCCATCCGCCATTTCAGGGATGAGTTTGAATGGCACATCACCCATGCAAGTGAAGCACAATCAAGAAATTTTGGATTGGCGCATTATGCCGATCCACTGGAAATAACAGCTTCGTAATCACTATATAAAAGCTTTGAAATGGCTGAAGGAGATGTAAAATTTAAGGTAATGATTGATGGGATTCCGGTGGAAGTCGCCCCTGGAACAACCATTATGAATGCCGCGCGTCAGATCGGTGGAGATATTGTGCCGCCGGCTATGTGTTATTATAGTTCACTGGAAGATTCAGGAGGTAAGTGCCGGACCTGTTTGGTGAAGGTCAGTAAAGGATCCGAAAAGGATCCCAGACCCATGCCCAAATTGGTGGCTTCCTGCCGTACAACCGTTATGGATGGGATGGAAGTGGAAAACATTACCTCTCCCGAAGTTCTCGAAGCCAGAAAAGGTGTGGTGGAGTTTTTATTGATCAACCACCCACTGGATTGCCCGGTATGTGACCAGGCAGGCGAATGTGATCTGCAGGACCTGTCTTATCAACATGGGGTAGGAGAAACCCGATATGAATTTACCAAACGTACATTTGACCGTATAGATATAGGAGATAAAATCCAATTGCACATGAACCGTTGTATCATGTGTTTCCGCTGCGTATTTGTGGCAGATCAACTGACCGAGCAACGGGTACACGGTATTATGAACCGTGGTGACCGGGCAGAAATTTCTACCTATATCCAGAAAGCGGTTGACAATGATTTCTCCGGAAATATGATTGATGTATGTCCTGTGGGTGCCTTGACTGACAAGACCTTCCGCTTCAAGAACAGGGTATGGTTTACCAAACCTGTGGATGCACATAGGGATTGCCCAACCTGTAGCGGCAGGGTAAGGCTCTGGTATAAAGGGGAGGAAGTGATGCGGGTCACCGGACGTAAGGATGAGTTTGGAGAAGTAAAAGAATTTATTTGTAATACCTGCCGCTTTGACAAGAAGGCCACTTCTGATTGGGTGATCGAAGGACCGACCAAAGTGAAACGGACTTCGGTGATTTCGCTGAACCATTATGAGGATCCGAACCCACCTGCTGTAGTAAAAACAAATTTAGCTTTGCAAGAAGCCAATAAGGAACAATTTGATAGGGTAGATAAACTGTTGCCGTAATATGGAACTGGAGTTAGTTTTTGAAAAATCGATTTTGGTGCTGGTGGTTTTTGTCATCACCCTGCTGATCGCCATGTACTCTACATTGGCTGAGCGGAAAGTAGCAGGCTTTATGCAGAGCAGGTACGGCCCTGATCGGGCTGGTCCTGCCGGGATACTCCAGCCTCTGGCAGATGGGGGCAAGTTCTTTTTCAAGGAAGAGATCATCCCCGCAGGCGCTCACAAGGTCCTGTTTATTGCCGGCCCTACCATTGCGATCATCACCTCGCTGATCAGTAGTGCGGTTATACCCTGGGGCCAGGAGCTGGAAATCGGTGGCAGGACCGTATCCTTGCAGGTAGCCGATATAAATGTGGGTCTTCTCTATATGTTTGGCGTGGTCGCGCTGGGAGTGTATGGGGTGATGATCGGAGGATGGGCATCCAACAACAAGTTTTCCCTCATGGGTACGGTTCGCGCCGCCTCGCAAAGCATTAGCTATGAGGTCGGGATGGGGCTTTCCATTATTGCCCTTTTGATGGTGACGGGTTCGCTTTCATTGAAAGAAATAGTATCACAACAAGAAGGTTTTGTCAATTGGAATATCTGGGTGCAACCATTGGGCTTCCTGATTTTCCTGGTTTGTGCATTCGCAGAATGTAATAGGGTGCCATTTGACCTGCCGGAATGTGAAACCGAGATTGTAGGGGGCTATAACGTGGAGTACTCTTCAATGAAATTGGCCTTTTACATGTTTGCCGAATACATCAACATGTTTGTAGCCTCGGCGCTGATGGCCACGCTATATTTTGGAGGTTACAATTTCCCATTCATGGGGTACCTGCTCAATGATGTGGGGCTGTCGCAAAACTGGATTACGATTATAGGAGTATTTGTGTTCTTTGCCAAGATCCTGGCCTTTATTTTCTTCTTCATGTGGATCCGCTGGACTGTTCCGCGTTTCCGCTATGATCAATTGATGAATTTGGGTTGGAAAATTTTGATCCCGCTGGCAATTGCCAATATTGTGCTTACGGGCATTGTGATTGTTGTCAAAGACACCTATTTTTAAATAAGAAATTATGCAGTCAATCAGTAACAGGAAAAAAGTGCTGGAACAGAAACCGATGAATTTCTGGGAACGCATGTATATTCCGGCCATTCTGAAAGGGATGGGAATAACCATAAGATATTTTTTCAAACCAAAAGTGGCGATTAGATATCCGGAAGTACAACGGACTTATTCCAAGAACTTTCGGGGCCAGCATTCCCTGAAAAGGGACGAGGAGGGAAGGGAGCGTTGTACAGCCTGCGGATTGTGTGCACTTTCCTGCCCGGCTGAGGCGATCACCATGGTGGCTGCTGAGCGAAAAAAGGGCGAAGAGCACTTGTACCGGGAGGAAAAATACGCAGCGGTATATGAGATCAATATGCTGAGATGTATATTTTGCGGTCTTTGTGAAGAAGCCTGTCCGAAAGAGGCAATTTATCTGGATGGACCGCATGTGACCGCCGATTATTTGCGCAAAGACCTTATCTTTGGTAAGGATAAATTAGTAGAACCAAGATTCGATCACAAAAATACTGAGCAACCAACAGCCTAATTTCACAGCTTATGATGGTGTTTTATTTTGTCGCCTTTCTTTCGATCTTCTTCGCATTGATGACGATTTTCACGAAGAATCCCGTACATAATGTCTTGTATCTGGTGATTACCTTTTTCACGTTTACCGTACATTATGTGCTGCTCAACGCTCAATTTTTGGCGGTGGTCAATTTTATTGTGTATCTGGGCGCGATTATGGTTCTCTTCCTGTTTGTGCTGATGTTGCTCAACCTCAACGAAGAGACCGAACCGATGAAGTCCAATTTGGTGAAAATCATGGGGACCGTGGCCGGGCTTTGTTTCCTGACCACTATTATCGGCTCCCTAAACCTGTTGGAGGCTTCCAACCCCCTGATTCTAAAAAATCCGGATATAGGGCTGGTGCATAATCTTGGGAAAGTATTGTTCGATGAGTTCTTATTGCCATTTGAGATATCTTCCATATTGTTGTTGACAGCAATGGTGGGAGCTGTTTTATTGGCCAAAAAGGATCCGAAAAAAATATAAGATTAAAAAATGGACGGAATAATCAATAGCATGCAGGGTGTCCCCCTCAATCATTACATCCTCTTTAGTACCATCATTTTTTCGATCGGTGTCATTGGAGTGCTGATCCGCCGCAATGCCATCATCATCATGATGTCTATTGAGTTGATGCTCAACTCGGTCAACCTGTTGTTGGCGGCCTTTTCGGCTTATAGTGGTGACCCGGCAGGACAGGTGTTTGTTTTCTTTATCATGGCGCTTGCAGCAGCTGAGGTAGCAGTGGGGCTGGCCATTATTGTGATGGTATATCGCAATACCCGATCGCTGGATATTAATACGCTCAATCGTCTGAAATGGTAATTTGGTTTGATTAGGATTCAAAAAATAGGATTCAAAAAATATTGGCACAACGAATTTAAATAGTGATATGATAGACTTAATTTGGTTGGTTCCTCTGTTGCCCTTATTGGGCTTTATTATCATAGGTCTGGGCAGGAATGTGTTGTCAAAACCATTGATCGGAATTTTGGGAAGCGGCGTTGTGTTGGGAGCATTTCTGCTAAGTGCGCTGATTTTTGGGGATGTGTATGCTGCCCGGCAGGCAGGTGAGGCAGGGTCGTTCACCATCAGTGTGTTTGATTGGTTCAGCGCAGGTAATGTGAACATTGCAATGTCCTTTCTGGTCGATCCCCTGAGTGCGATCATGTTGCTTATCGTGACCGGGATTGGTTTTCTGATCCATCTTTATTCCATTGGATACATGCAAAAGGATGAGGGTTTTGGGAAATTTTTCTCTTACCTCAATCTCTTTGTGTTTTTTATGTTGCTTTTGGTGCTGGGATCCAATTATGTGGTGATGTTTATCGGTTGGGAAGGTGTAGGGTTATGCTCGTACCTGCTGATCGGATTCTGGTTCAAGAACAAGAGCTATGCAAGTGCTGCCAAGAAGGCATTTGTAATGAACCGTATTGGTGATCTGGGCTTTTTGCTTGCAGCTTTTCTGATATTTGCCACCTTTGGCACCCTGGAGTTTTCTGGGATCTTTCCTAAGGCCTCCACTATGGTTTCTGGTGATGGCATGTTGCTGCTGATTACCTTATTGCTCTTCGTGGCAGCAACGGGCAAATCAGCACAAATTCCTTTATTTACCTGGTTGCCGGATGCGATGGCCGGGCCGACCCCGGTTTCTGCCCTGATCCACGCAGCGACTATGGTGACCGCCGGTATCTATATGATCGCCCGCTCCAATATTTTATTTACCCTATCGCCCATCACCATGCAGATCGTGGTGGCCATTGGTATCTGTACGGCTTTATTGGCGGCTGCCATTGCCATTACCCAAAATGATATTAAGAAAGTATTGGCTTATTCCACCGTATCACAACTGGGCTATATGTTTGTGGGTTTGGGAGTGGGCGCATTTACCGGAGCCTTCTTCCATGTGATTACTCACGCCTTTTTCAAAGCCCTACATTTCCTGGGTGCCGGTTCGGTGATCCATGCCATGAGCAATGAACAGGATATGCGCAGTATGGGTGGTTTGAAAAAGCATTTGCCGATCACCTACCTGACCATGCTGATCGGTACGATCGCCATTGCGGGTATTCCACCGCTATCCGGATTTTTCTCCAAAGATGAGATTCTGGCCCATGCTTTTGCAAAAAGCCCGATGTTGTGGACCCTGGGTCTTATAGCA
>DATGNG010000263.1:0-9256 GCA_035306865.1 Sphingobacteriaceae bacterium | reverse complement strand
TGCCACATTCAGCTCCCTGCCAATTCCGGTCTGGGAAACCAGCATGGAAGAATTGTCAAAAGGCAGCAGCACCCCACCATTGTGGACAAAAGCCGACAGATTGGCGATTCCTTCAAAGCCGGGGCCTCCGGTCATATCCTCAGTAGAAGCCGGGAAACCATGCGAAGGAAATTCCGGGGTTTTGGTGTAGGGCATAGGACCCCACTTGGTATCGATTTCATGAATAAAATCACTCACCGAACCCCTTAATCTGGGCACCAAAATAATATCAAACTGATCATTCAAGTTACCTGCCTTCAGATGGTCTTTGTGGATGGAAGTGTAGGGGATTCCCATCTGATCAAAAGTAAACCGCACCCAGCCTTCATCCTGCGTATAGGTCCAACTTTGATATATGGCAATGCGCGGCAAATGAATCTCCCGCTTGACAGGGTCCGATCCGGAGCTAACTGCATGTAAGTCCAGTCCGTATTCCTGAGCCAACGCTCTGGCATGCTCTGCATTCAATCCTTCCAAAATCAAGGATCCCTTTCCGAAGATATGCTGGCTTCCCCCAATAACCCCTTCTGCATCCAACACATACACTTTCAGATTGCGTGACGTTTCTTTTGCCTTATATAACAGTGGTAATACTTTACTTTGCGCCTTATAAGCGATTGCGAAACGGTTACCGGATCCCAACACTGCTCCTTCGACAACTACTTCTTCACTGACCATCTGAAGATCAGCCAGATCATAATCCACCCTTTCAGCCTCCTTTACCTCTACCCCATATAAGTATCCCAGGGTCCAGGCCACATCATCATAGGAAGGGTACTTGGCATCTGAAGGGAATTTTTGAATGGATAAAAGATTGTAGGCATGATTGCGATAAGGTTGATCCATCAACACCACATAATCTCCTTTTTTGCTGCCCGAAACTGCTTCATGGACTTCAATACCTTGGGTGCGAAGGTTGTTCACCAAGTAGGCAGCCATATTGGGATCCCGCTGATCTTTGGGGATCACAAAAGCCCGTGGAGACTCGTTCAATCCCTTTTGCCAGCTATTATAACTTTTGCGGTAAAAATTACTCAACAATTGCCTGCTGTTTTGGGCGGCATATTGCAATCCTGCCAGCACACCGGCCTGCATATAATTCAGGTTGTTGCGAATAGACCACATAACCTTGGCCGGTGCCGGGTCGGGTCGGTACCATTCTCTTTTATTGGCCGGATCCCCGGCATAAAAACTGGTAGAAATATCCCGCAGATATGTATTGGATCCTGCATTACCATAGGTTTCATAAAACCGGCCTATACTATTCCGGTTGTTTGCGATCCAAAATAAATAACCCGGATTCCAGCCATCATAAAAAGCCCAGGAGAACACGCCCGGCAACTTTTGCACTGCCAGTTGGGTGGTTTCATGAGACGCGAGCATATGCCATTCATTTATGGTAATCGGGTCAATTGTTTCATTATATGGCCCGGTTCCGGAAGAAATGTACAATAATGGCAGGGATTCGTGCAAATCGAGCATAATTGTGGGATGATATTCCAAATAAGCACGCAATGCGGCTTTGGTCAGTTCCTGCGACACTTGTATTCCATCCCTGTTATTGTCGTGAACCGTATATTTCCCCCAAAAGGGAGGGTTGCGCATGCCCCCATCTTCATAATTCTGCCGATGAATTCCATAACGGTAATACCAATCCGTTTGTCTATCCCATCCATCAGGTTCAGAAACCGGATTGATCAGCACAATAATATTATTTCGAATTTCCTGAATATTCGCCTGTGTACCAGTCACCAAACGGTAAGCCAGCTCAGTCAGCATCTCCGGAGAACCGGTTTCCGGCGAATGCAAACCCCCATTGATATAATAAATCAACTTAGAGTCATCCAGTACCTCATCCAGATCTTTTACATCCAATTTTCTGGGGTCTGCCAACAGTGCCAATTGCTTTTTGTAATGGTCCAGTTTTCCCAGGGTAAGTTCATCGGCGATGATGGCCAGATTGATGGCCCTACCTTCTTCACTGGTACCAATCTGCTCCCAACGGATTCGGTCCGAATTTGCAGCAAGCGCTGCAAAATATCCATAAAGCTCGGTAGTATTGTGCTGGACTTTGGGTGCGCCCGCAATATCTCCAAAATGCTTCAGCGGCGAAGGCACTGTAGGATCATCGATCAAGTCCAGAATGGATGAGGGCAAAAACCGTTCATCGGTAGTATAGGCACGCAGCCTGCTATTGTATTCCTCATCAATTTTCTAGGCAATGGCAGTGGAAAAAATGAAAAAAAAGCACAGTACGACAGAGGATACAAACAAAAAGCTTCTTTTTGTTTTCATAATAAAGGAAATTAGTCAGTAAATCTCCTGTCAATATTAGTGATTTTTATTCCAAAATCCTAAAACAACCGTTCAGGATAGATCCCGGCAGTAACCAGTTTCCGAATGCTGTCTTCAACAATTGGTTTATCTTCTTTGTAAGTCACACCAAACCATTTTTCAGCGGTTGGGATCACGACAAATTTCGTCGCCCCGCTTTTAATCAGTTTATCGGCCACAATGGGGATAAAAAATTCAGCTTTGGGATTACCCGCATTTTCCTCTACAAATTCGCGAAACATTTCTTCACTTGACTCAAAGACAGATGGGTTAAATCCCCAAAAGTTCATGGATACCCGACTGTTAGAAGGCAATTCCACCTCTTTCCCGTTCTCTTCAAAGAAAATTCGCTTCTGCCCATCCAATTCTTTGAAATATACTTTGGTACGCTCGTTGATTTCGGTCATGTGATTGTCCTGATCCACTTCACATACTCCACGGGAAACAGTTCCATAATCAGAAAGGGTTTTGTCAACTTGATACCCCATCAGTGAAAACAAATCGTCACGCACTTTGTTGCGCAGGAAATCCGCCATGCTGGCGAAAGCTTCATATCCATAAAAATCATCAGCATTGATAACGCAAAACGGCTCATTCACAACGCCCTTTGCCGCCAAAACCGCATGAGCTGTACCCCAGGGTTTTGCTCTTTCTATTTCTTTATTTATTCCATATTTTTTCAGGTCAAAATCCTGGAAAACATAATCAGTTTCAATCTTTCCGGCTAACTTTTCTTCAAATATAGATTTGAACTTATCAGCGAATTCTTCTCGGATAACAAATACAACTTTGCCAAATCCGGCACGAATTGCATCGTAAATCGAATAATCAATAATGGTTTCGCCACTGGGCCCAAATCCATCTGTCTGCTTCATACTGCCATAACGGCTGGCCATCCCGGCAGCGAGAATCAATAAAGTTGGTTTAATCATATCATAAGGTATTTTGCTTTCAAAGATAATCAATTTGTGTGCCAATCGCTAATGACATGGGCATGATTATTGCCTCTCTTTACAAATAGCAGCATAAATGGGAAAACAACTCTATATCATACGCCACGCCAAATCTGATTGGGCATTCCGGGTCAGTGATTTTGATCGTCCGCTAAACGAACGGGGGTTTGAAAATGCACCAAAAATGGCAGAACGGATTTCTTCACCTCAATTTATGCCTGAATTTCTCATTAGTAGCCCCGCTAAAAGAGCACTGACTACCGCACAAATATTTGCCGAAGTGTTTAATTATCCACACCGGATGATTGCCACCGAAACAAAATTGTATGAGGCAAATGTTTCAGAAATTCTCTCCGTTATCAATAACCTAAATGATAATTTTCAACGAATTGCCGTGTTTGCCCACAATCCGGGTTTATCTGAAACAGTTTCATACCTGACTCAAAATGAATATATCAATCTTCCTACCTGCAGCATAGTTCAACTTGATTTTCCGCAAGCTGATCATTGGGCCGAAGTAAGTCAGGGCACAGGCATTATCATCAATTTTCTCTATCCCAAAGACGGCAAATCAGAAATTTTGTAGTAATTTGCGTCAATGGAGCAAATGGACAACAAACAAATCGCTGCAGCATTTGAATTACTTGCCCAATTAATGGAGTTGCATGGGCAAAACTCTTTCAGAGCCAAAGCAACCGCTTCCGCAGCTTATAAAATCAGTAAACTACCTTTTTCCACCAATAGCAAGTCTGAGGAGGAGTTAAGTACTATTCCCGGAATCGGAGCCAGCACGGCAAAAAAAATCAAAATACTGGAACAGACCGGGGGCCTTCCGGAATTGGAAGAATTAAAGTCTTCCACCCCGGAAGGCATCCTCCAAATGCTAAACGTCAAAGGGATCGGACCCAAAAAGATTCTGATATTGTGGAAGGAATTGGGGCTGGAGACCCTGGGGGAAGTATATTATGCCTGCAACGAAAATCGCCTGATCGATGCTAAAGGTTTCGGATTAAAAACGCAGGAACAGATAAAAAAAGCGCTGGAGTTTACCTTTGCCAATCAGGGATGGATGCGTTATGCAAGTGTAGAGCCGGAAGCCGAACGCGTATTTGAAGCGTTGAAGAAACATTTGGGCACAGATCGTTTACTCCAATTTACCGGAGAATACCGAAGGAAGAACGAAGTGCTGCAGGAAATCGTCATTCTTGCTGAAGCCACCCCCACAGAATTAGAAAAATTTTCTGAAGGTCAAGAATTTATTGCATCCTTCAAGCTCATTCCCACCACTCATGAGGAGTTCTTTTCTCAATTATTTTTGACCAGCGGTGCGGAGGCACATTTATTGGAATTGGCAAAATTGCAAGGAATCTCCGGCGGGATAAATTCACAAACTCTACCTCAGGCGGACAGTGAGGAAGAAATTTATCGCCATTTTGGTTTGCAATATGTTGCACCTGAATTGAGAGAAGGGTTGGGTGAAATCGAAATTGCCAGACAACACGCATTACCCACACTAATCGAAGAAAAAGATTTGAAAGGATCCCTACACAACCACAGTACTTATAGTGATGGGGTGCATAGTTTGGAAGAGATGGCATTGTATTGCCGGGATCACTTGGGATTGCAGTATCTGGGTATTTCCGACCACTCCAAGACCGCAGTTTATGCCGGAGGGCTCAGTATTGAAAAAGTACAGGCTCAATGGGAGGAAATTGACAGGCTCAATCAACAACTTGCTCCATTCCATATTTTCAAAGGCATAGAAAGTGATATTTTATCCGATGGATCACTGGATTACCCTGATGAAATCCTACAAGGTTTTGATTTTGTAGTGGCATCCATCCATTCCAACCTCAAAATGGATCGGGAAAAGGCGAATGAACGATTGATCAGAGCAATTGAAAACCCGTTTACGACCATCCTTGGCCATCCGACTGGCCGACTGCTACTCGCAAGAGAGGGTTATGCTATTGACCATAAAAAAGTGATCGATGCCTGTGCTGCCAATCAGGTAGTGATCGAAATCAATGCCAACCCCCTGCGACTGGATCTGGACTGGCGATGGCACCAATATGCGATCAGTAAAGGGGTGTTGTTGTCTATCAATCCCGATGCACACAGGACTTCCGGCTTGCATGATATGCGTTATGGGGTGATGGTAGCCCGCAAAGGAGGCGTCGCTGTAAGCAATTGCCTCAACACCTTTTCCCTTGAGGAAATCACCAATTATTTTTCAGCTAAAAAACCAAAATCATTATCAATATGAAAACTAACTCCCCTGCCCTGTTCAGTATTGTTTTAGGCCTTCTCGCCCTGCTTTTCCTGCCCACGGCCAGCCATGCCCAACTCCTTGTCGGTGCCAAAGAAATTTATTCCAGAGGAGATTCGCTTAGGGGCCAGCTCACTCCGCTGAGAACCTGTTATGATATCAATTATTACCACCTAAATGTGCGGGTCGATCCGGACGAAAGATACATCAGTGGGTCAAACCTCTTTCGGTTCACGGCCACCATGGATTTTGATCGCCTGCAATTTGATCTGTTTGACAATCTTAGGGTAGATAGGGTTGAGTATAATGGACAGGACCTGCCATTTACCCGTGAGTACCATGCGGTTTTTATAGATTTTCCGGTCACCATTCCCAAAGACAGCCAGCAGGAGTTTACAGTTTATTACTCCGGACATCCGGTGCAGGCTAAACGGGCTCCATGGGACGGAGGGTTTGATTTCAAGAAGGACAGCAACGGCAAGCATTGGATTGCTACCGCCTGTCAGGGATTGGGTGCCAGTGTTTGGTGGCCCAATAAGGATCATCAGTCCGATGAGGTAGATAGTATGATGGTGAGCATTAGCGTCCCTCATGGTTTGACCAACGTATCAAACGGGCGGTTCAGGGGAAGTGAAGATCTGGGAGATGGATATACCCGATTTAATTGGTTTGTAAGCAACCCCATCAATAATTACAATGTCGCCGTCAATATCGGTGACTATGTGCATTTTTCAGATAGCTATGAAGGAGAAAACGGCACATTGGATCTGGATTATTGGGTGCTGCGGGAAAATGAAGAAAAAGCCATTCCCCACCTAAACCACAATGTCAAAACTATGCTGCAGGCTTTTGAACATTGGTTCGGGCCTTACCCTTTTTATGAGGACGGTTATAAAATCATAGAAACCGCCCACCTCGGTATGGAACACCAGAGTGCGATCGCATACGGCAATAAATACCAGAACGGTTATTTGGGCAGGGATGGTTCGGGAAGTGGCTGGGGGCACAAATGGGACTTTATAGTCATCCACGAATCCGGACACGAATGGTTTGGCAACAACATCACCTCCAATGATCTGGCGGATATGTGGATCCATGAAGCCTTTACCAACTATTCCGAGTCCTTGTATATCGATTATCATTTTGGGAAACTTGCGGGGCAGGAATACTTGCACGGCAATCGCAGGGGGATTCAAAACCAAGCACCCATAATCGGCACCTATCATGTCAATAAAGAAGGATCGGGCGATATGTACAATAAGGGGGGTGTCATGCTGAATGTAGTCCGTACTATTCTCAATGATGATGAAAAATGGAGACAAATTCTCCGTGGACTCAATGAGGAATTTTTTCATAGCACTGTTGATTACGAAGATATAGTGGGTTACATCAGTGAGAAATCAGGCATCAATTTTTGGCCTGTTTTTGAGCAATATGTCAAAAATACCGGTCTCCCGACCCTGGAAGTCAATTTTCAGGAAGATGGGAAAGTGGCATGCCGCTGGATTTCGGAAGTGCCGGGATTTTCCATGCCTGTAAGTATCAGGGCCAAAGGAGGTGAATACCAACAGGTGGAGGTAAGCAACCGCATGGGTTTAATTTCGGTTCCAGGTCTCACCCGTGACAATTTCGAAGTCGATACATTCAATTATTATATTGGGGTATTGATAAATAATTAAGACAAAAAACTGCCGGAAAGTACTCCCTATTTTAATATTTTTTGGTTAGGTTTGCACATTATAGCAATTAGACGTTCATACTTTTTAGATTAGGATATTCATGGGCTTATTTAATTGGTTTACACAGGATGTAGCCATTGACCTGGGAACAGCAAACACATTGATTATCCACAACGACAAAGTGGTTGTGGATGAACCTTCGATTGTGGCTTTTGACCGCACGACAAATAAAGTCATCGCCATCGGAAGGCAGGCCATGCAAATGGAAGGGAAGACCCATGACAATATCCGAACGGTTCGACCGCTCAAAGATGGTGTGATCGCTGACTTTAATGCTGCCGAACATATGATCCGGGGAATGATCAAAATGGTCAACAATGGTAAGGGCTGGTTTTTCCCTTCCCTCAGAATGGTCATTTGTATCCCCTCCGGAATTACGGAAGTAGAAAAAAGGGCGGTACGGGATTCGGCCGAAATTGCAGGAGCAAAAGAAGTTTATCTGATTCATGAACCCATGGCAGCGGCTGTAGGTATCGGCATTGATGTGGAAGAGCCTATGGGAAATATGATCATCGATATAGGTGGTGGTACAACTGAAATTGCAGTTATTGCCCTATCGGGAATTGTTTGTGATCAATCCATCAGGGTTGCAGGAGACAATTTTGATTCGGATATCATTCAATATATCAGACGGCAACATAATATCATGATTGGGGAACGGACCGCCGAAAAGATCAAGATAGAAGTAGGGTCTGCCATTCCCGAATTGCAGGATCCTCCCGCTGACTTTGCTGTACAGGGCCGGGACCTGATGACCGGTGTGCCAAAACAGATTATGGTTTCCTATACCGAAATATCCCACTGTCTGGATAAATCCATTTCCAAAATCGAGGAAGCCATCCTCAAGGCGCTGGAGATCACCCCACCCGAACTTTCGGCTGATATTTACCAAACAGGTATTTACCTTACCGGTGGGGGGGCGTTGCTCAGGGGGCTGGACAAAAGGATACAGGCAAAAACCAAATTGCCAGTGCATATCGCCGAGGATCCACTCAGAGCAGTTGTGCGGGGGACAGGAATATCCCTGAAAAATATTGGCAACTTTAAGTTTTTGTTGCAATAAAAACGGGCAATGAAAAATATTTGGATACTGCTGACCAAATACAATGAAGTTTTTTTATTCATTCTTTTCTTTGGGCTCTCCTTCGCTTTAGTTATCACCAACAATGATTTCCAGCGATCATCCACATTCAACTCCTCCAATGCAATAATTGGAAAAATTTATAAGGAGACCAGCCGTATCACCAATTACATGAAACTGGATGAAGCCAATCAAGAATTGTTGGCCGAAAATGCTGCCTTGCGGATATCTTTGGATCGTCTCATCAGCCAGGACACATCCTACCTGCAGACCGTCCTTGACACATTGGGATCTCCCCAGTATTCCTATATTTCAGCTAAAGTAACCAACAACAGTATTCGTCAAAAAAACAACTATATTACTATTGCCAAAGGTTCTGACCATGGCATTGAAAAAGGCATGGCCGTGATCAGCCCCACGGGAATTGTAGGCATTGTATTGAATGTATCACCACAATACGCTACCATCCAATCCCTATTGCACAGTGATACCCGGGTCAGTGCCTCCCTTCAGGAAAGCAAGGCCTTTGGATCCTTGATCTGGGGAGATAATTTTGACTCGAAAAAGGCAGTACTTCGAGATATTCCAAATCATGTGGAAGTCAGGAAAGGAGAAACTGTAATTACATCTGGTTACTCCCTCTTTCCCCCAGGCATTCAGATTGGGGAAGTGATTGAAACCACGGAGGTTGGCGGAGAAAGTTTCAAGGATATTTCCGTGGCCCTGACCACTGATTTCCACAACCTGCAATATGTATATGTGGTCGTACACAATTTTTTGGCTGAGAAACAAGCTTTAGAGGCAATAACCGAAAATAATGATTAGAGTCCTGATCAATAAT
>DATGNG010000262.1:0-10379 GCA_035306865.1 Sphingobacteriaceae bacterium | reverse complement strand
TTTGCCGGAGTGGAAACAAATCATATTCCACATGGTGAATGCCCTCCCGCTCAAACTTTTCCAGATAATAAGATTTGGAAAAAGAATGCTCCAATGGATAGCCGATCAGTCCGAATTTTGACAAGCGCATTGGACAAATATAATCTAAAGGAATCAATTACGGTGCCCGATAGCGACCTATAATTTCCATAACGGTCCTATTCTCCCTCAATTTTGGCAAATATTCAAAAAGAACAGAATAGTTTTCAGGATCCAGTTGCAGGCTCAACTCCAGATAATTGAAAGCCAGCTCATAATTGCCCGCAGCCAGCAAATATGCAACCAATCTGTAATAAAGCTCCGGTGAGTCCGGGTTTTTTTTGATTCCCTCAACCACCACTCCTGTAGCTCCTTCCAGATCCGACTGTTCGTATAACACCGAGGAATAATCCAGCCAGGAGTCTATATCTCCGGGATTAAGCTCGGTCACTCGCTGGTAGGCTTCCAGAGAAAGGTTGTATTGCTTCAGTTTATAGCGGGCATCTGCTATGGCAAACCAATAATCCGGATTTTCCGGATCCAGATTCATAGCTTTTTTATAATAATATAAGGATTCGAAATATCGCTCCTCATAATCAAGAGTCACGCCGATTCCAAACCACGCATCTGCAAGAACTGGATTTATCTTGACCGCTTTTTTGTAGTATTCGCGGGCCTTGTCCATCTCCTCCAGCTTTTCATGGCACTCCCCAATCGCACAATACGTCTCTGCTCCCGGGGTCTCATACTCAAAAGTTTCTTTATATACCTCAATGGCCTCCCTGTATTGTTCGAGGTTGACCAGTGCATTACCCTTATTGAAATAGGAAGAAGCAAAATCCTCACGGATCAAAATGGCATAGTCATAGGCATCAATGGCTTCAGGAAACTGATTCAAACGGTGATAGGCATTCCCCAAATTGTACCAGGCAGCAAATGAATAGGGACTATTGTCAATATATTTCAGGTAAAACTCCACACATTCCTGCAACCTGTCCAGTTTATCGTAGCAATAAGCCATTTCGTACAGGGCATCATGGTTTTCCATGTTGTACTGCAAACTTTTTTGCAGGGATTCCATCGCCAGCTCGTATTGGTCCATTTGCTGGTAAACCAATGCGATTTGCAGATAAATCTCATCCAGATTTTCGCCCATTGCCAGCGCTTTGTCCAAAAACTCCAGGGATTGATTATAATGGCCCAAACTCCCCAATACCCGGGCTTTGGTCAGATAAATATCCCCATCAGAAGGCTCGAATAATTCTGCCTTTTCGAGCGCCGACAAAGCTTCGGTAAAATGCCCATTCATCGCATGGAGCTGAGCTGCTTTTAGATGGAAAACTGCTGCGAATGGATGCTGGTTGATGGCAAATTCGATCACTTGCAATGCCTTGTTGACATCTTCTTTCTCAGCATAATAATCAATAATGGCTTCAAATGCCAACGCATCAAAGAAGTACTGGTCTTTGTTGCGAATCATCTCCTCGTAACGCGCTACTGAGTTTTCCGCGTCTTCAGCAGATCCGTATTCGAAATCATCTTCCATTGATATCCCCTCCTTTTAAGAACCAAAAGAACAACAAGCACAAATTACCCTATTCTTTATTCTTATACTAACACAAGTTTTCAACAACTTGTTTGTTTTTAAACTTACTTGCTGAATACCAATTAGATACAATCCCGGTATTGTAGATATTCTCATACAAAGATAAGCATTTTGGCCGAAAATCCCACATATTAACTGCCAAATGACTATCTTTGGGATGGCCGATCTATTACAGATTGGTACCAAAGAGATATTAGAATTATTATTTGAATAAAAACATGATTGCAGAAGTTTTAACACGTTTAGGAGTCCAGTCCGTAAACCCGGCCTGGAGCACAGGAATAGATTCAGCAGAAACGAATAAGGCGAAGATTGAAAGTTATTCTCCGGTGGACAACAAATTGATCGCGAAGGTTGGAGAAGTGGATCAACAAGCTTATGATGGTGTTGTTGAGAAAGCAGTGGAAGCGTCTCAGGTATGGAGGCAATTGCCGGCACCAAAAAGAGGAGAAATTGTCCGCCAGTTTGGCAATAAGCTGAGGGAGCACAAACAAGATCTGGGCACTTTGGTTTCTTATGAAATGGGCAAAAGTCTCCAGGAAGGGTTGGGTGAGGTGCAGGAAATGATAGATATTTGTGATTTTGCGACGGGATTGAGCAGGCAGCTATATGGGCTGACCACACATTCCGAGAGACCTCAGCACAGGATGTATGAACAGTGGCACCCACTGGGCATAGTGGGAGTTATCTCAGCTTTCAATTTTCCAGTGGCCGTTTGGAGCTGGAATGCTGCACTTGCCTGGGTCTGCGGGAATGTCTGTATTTGGAAGCCTTCAGAGAAAACACCGATTACGGGAGTGGCCTGTCAGGCTCTGATTGCACAGGTCCTGAAGGAAAATGATATTCCGGAAGGTGTTTCCTGTCTGGTTCAGGGAGGTCGCGAGGTAGGCCAATGGCTGGCAGCCGATCACAGAATTGCGTTGGTTTCGGCCACTGGCTCAACCCGAATGGGTAAGGCTGTTGCTGCAAGTGTAGCTGCCCGTTTGGGAAAAAGCATTCTGGAACTGGGGGGCAATAATGCGATTATCATTTCGCAACACGCAGACCTTGATATTGCACTTCCGGCGGCTGTATTTGGCGCTGTGGGCACAGCAGGACAGCGTTGTACCAGCACCCGCAGGCTGATCATTCATGAAAGTGTATATGAAGATTTCAAGAATCGCCTCATCAAAGCTTACGGACAGCTCCGCATTGGTGATCCGCTGGATGCAAACAATCATGTGGGTCCTCTTATCGATACTGATGCGGTAAAAAGCTATCTGGCCGCCATTGGAAAAGGAAAGGCCGAAGGTGCTAAATTTATTGTTGAAGGTGGGGTATTGGAAGGCGAAGGGTTCGAATCAGGATGCTATGTAAAGCCTTGCATCGCGGAGGTGGAAGCTGAATATGAGGTCGTGCAGACCGAAACGTTTGCACCAATCCTTTATCTTATCAAATATAAGGAGCTTTCCGAGGCAATCGCCATTCAAAATGGTGTTCCACAGGGCTTGTCTTCTTCTATTATGACCCTGAATCTCCGGGAAGCCGAAATCTTCCTTTCAGCCGAAGGTTCGGATTGCGGCATAGCCAATGTCAATATTGGGACTTCGGGTGCCGAGA
This sequence comes from Sphingobacteriaceae bacterium, assembly GCA_035306865.1. Lineage (GTDB taxonomy): Bacteria > Bacteroidota > Bacteroidia > Sphingobacteriales > Sphingobacteriaceae > DASRQK01. Next base: position 7,156 of record DATGNG010000262.1, on the reverse strand, counting down.
TTGGCGGAGCGTTTGGGGGTGAAAAAGAAACAGGTGGAGGCAGGGAATCCGGTTCGGATGCCTGGAAAGCCTATATGCGCAGACAAACCAATACCATCAATTATTCAACCCAATTGCCATTGGCACAGGGCATCAAATTTGATCTCTAAAAAGGAAAAAAGCAAGGCTGAGTCCAAGATATATTTTTTACATCCTTTCCACTAAAAACAAATTCCCCAAATTAGCATGAATTTGGGGAATTTGTAATTTCGTAAAAACTTATCTTTCTGCGGAATTTGTGTCGTGATTGATCCTGCCTGGGTTAATCCAGATTTTTCTCGATCAGTTTTTCCACATGTTTGCGGATCACTTCATTCTCAAATCGGCTGGTCACATCAAAAGCAAATGCCTGTACCAGCAGTACCCTCGCCTTGTCTTCTCCGATGCCCCGTGATCTTAGGTAAAACAGGGATTCATCGTCAAACTGCCCGATAGTACATCCGTGGCTACATTTTACATCATCAGCAAAAATCTCCAATTGAGGCTTGCTATAAACTGAAGAGCGTTCACCGATCTGTACATTATTGTTTTGTTGGAAAGCATTTGTTTTCTGCGCATCTTCCCGCACAAAAATCTTTCCATTGAACACTGCTGTTGAAGCATCCTGAGTGATGGTCTTATACCATTCGTAGCTCTCCCCATGAGGCATCATGTGATCCACTATGGTGTGGTTATCTACAAATTGATCCTTGTTGAGCAGCAACAGACCATACAAGTGGCTTTCCACTTCCGGATCATCCATACGCACATTGATGTCATTGCGCACAAAGTCCGAACCCGGGAAATTGGCATTGTAATTATTATAAAGACTATGCTTGCGCTGGTGAACCTCTATATGTGATACATACTTGCTGTTTGGATCAGCAGTCTGAATCATATAATGTTGCAGTTTAGCATTTTCTGCCAGGGCTATTTCAGTCACCTGATTATTGATGTTCAGCGCATGGTTCTCATCATCTGCCGAAACAAACGATTCCAGAATTTCTGCCTCTGCAAATGCTTCCATCACAAACAAATTGCGGGATAGCGTAAATACCGGATCACTTGACGAAGAAACGCGGATCAAGTGAATCGGCTTGTCCAGCACCACATTCCTGGCTACATGGATAAACACTCCTCCATCGGCAAGCGCGGTGTTCAGTGCCACCATGGCGCTGTCAGTCTTGTCTGCATAAGCTGCAAAATGTTGCTCAAAAACAGGAGTGCCCTGTGCTTCCTGAAAGGACAGAACCTGTACACCCTCTATATTGATAGAGTCTGATCGGCTCTCATCCAATCGTCCATTTATAAAAAACAGCTGGTAAGCATCCAATTCGGCTACTTCGTAGGCTTTGGCAGGTAAGCTATAGGCCATACTCTGACCATTTTCCAGCAATGACAAATCTTTATTGTTGAGAAGAGTTTGGAGGTTGGTATATTTCCAATCCTCATTCTTCATTGTCGGAAACCCCAAAGCAACAAACTTTTCATAGGCTTGCTGCCGCAGAGAACCCGGGCCGGCCAGGCCCATCATAGACTTTTCCTCAAAAGCCTGTTGTATTTTTATATTTAACGAGTCGCTAACTTGTGTAATCATTTTCTTTAAATCAATAATCCTATCAGGCTACTGTTTCCCTGATCCAATCGTATCCTTTTTCTTCCAACTCCAACGCCAGATCCTTCGTACCTGTACGTACGATCTGTCCATTATACAAAACATGGACAAAATCGGGAACAATGTATTCCAGCAGGCGCTGATAGTGGGTGATCACCACAAAAGCATTGTCAGCTGAGCGGAGTTGGTTGACCCCATTGGCCACGATACGAAGCGCATCAATATCCAGTCCTGAATCGGTTTCATCCAGAATGGCCAGCTTTGGCTCCAGCATCGCTAATTGGAAGATTTCATTACGCTTTTTCTCCCCACCCGAAAATCCTTCATTCAGTGATCGATTGGTCAATTTGCTGTCAAACTCCACCAGTTGCTGCTTTTCTTTCACCATATTCAAAAACTCTTTTGCTTCCATTGGCGGCAATCCTTTGTGAGCTCTGATCTCATTGAGGGCAGTTTTCAAAAAGTTGATGTTCGAAACACCCGGAATTTCCACCGGATACTGAAAAGCAAGGAACAATCCTTCCCTGGCCCTATCCTCCGGCGATAATTCCAGTAGATCCGGCCCGTCAAAAAGCACCTCCCCACCTGTCACTTCATATTCTTCCCTACCGGCCAGAACATTTCCCAAGGTACTTTTTCCCGAACCATTTGGCCCCATGATTGCATGGACTTCACCTGGATTCACTTTGAGGTTCAGTCCTTTCAGAATTTCCTTTCCTTCTATTGATGCTTTTAAGTTATTGATAGTTAACATGATGTTTCTTATTCTAAAAAAAATTGTCTTTACTAATTGTCCGGGCTTGGCCCTTTGGGCTTATCCAACACTTCCTTCCAGGGAGATTGCCAGCAATTTCTGGGCTTCTACCGCAAATTCCATTGGCAGCTGATTCAGTACTTCCTTGGCATACCCATTCACGATCAGTCCAATTGCTTTCTCCGTATCTATCCCTCGTTGGTTGAGGTAAAAAATCTGATCTTCCCCAATTTTTGAAGTCGTTGCCTCATGCTCCAGTTTGGAGGTGTTGTTTCGGTTTTCTATATATGGGAATGTATGGGCTCCACAACGGTCACCGATCAACAAGGAGTCACATTGGGTAAAGTTCCTTGCATTTGATGCGCCAGGACCAATTTTAACCAATCCCCTATAACTGTTGTGGCTCAATCCTGCCGAAATACCTTTGGAAATGATCTTGCTTCGGGTGTTTTTGCCTATATGGATCATTTTGGTGCCGGTATCGGCAACCTGATGATTGCGGGTCAATGCCACCGAATAAAATTCGCCAACCGAATTATCCCCTTTCAATATCACACTCGGATACTTCCATGTAATGGCCGATCCGGTCTCCACCTGGGTCCAGGAGATCTTACTGTTTTCTCCCTTACAGATCCCCCGTTTGGTCACAAAATTATAGATCCCCCCTTTTCCATCCTTATCACCGGGGAACCAGTTCTGAACAGTTGAATATTTGATCTCAGCATCTTTCATCGCAATGAGTTCCACTACTGCGGCGTGCATCTGATTTTCATCACGCTGAGGGGCCGTACAACCCTCCAAATAACTAACGTAAGAACCTTCTTCAGCAACTATCAATGTTCTTTCAAATTGCCCTGTATTGGCGGCATTGATACGGAAATAAGTAGATAGCTCCATCGGACAGTGCACCCCTTTGGGGATATAGGCAAAGGATCCATCGGAGAAAACCGCCGAATTCAGTGCTGCATACACATTGTCCGTTTGAGGCACCACGGAACCCAAATATTGTTTGACCAGTTCCGGGTGTTCCTGTACTGCCTCACCAAAGGAGCAAAAAATCACTCCCTTTTCTTTCAGTTTTTCCCTGAATGTAGTCTTGACGGAAACACTATCAAAAACCGCATCTACGGCAACCACTCCAGCCAGCACCTTTTGTTCATCCAGCGGTATTCCCAACTTTTCAAAAGTCGCAAGCAACTCAGGATCCACCTCATCCAAACTATTCAGTTTTGGTTTTTCTTTAGGTGCTGCATAATAGGAAATGTTTTGAAAATCGACCAACGGATCCGGGAAATTCTGCCATGAGGGCATTTCAAGGGTCAAGAAATGCCGAAAAGCCTTCAAGCGCCATTCCAGCAACCATTCCGGTTCATTCTTTTTGGCAGATATCAGACGGATAGTATCTTCAGTCAGCCCAATGGGCGCCACATCCATTTCGATATCGGTCGTAAAACCATACTGATATTCCTGAACTGCCAATTCATTTAGCAACTCATCATCTTTCGTACTCATACTAATTACCTTAACAACAATTCATTTGTGGGTTACAAAGATAAAGAAATATAAAGAATTCAGGGCAATTTCTCGGCTTTTACTTTTTACTTTGACACGATTATGAGATAAAGAAACTACACATGGGTTTTTTTGTGAAAAAAAATGTATTATTGCCAAATAAAATTTTGTTTACTATGTCTTTCCAGCCTGACAAAACCGACTATAAAATTCTGAGACTACTCCAGGAAAATGGACGTATTACCAATTTGCAATTGGCTTCCAATGTAGGCCTTTCACCCGCTCCCACCCTTGAAAGGGTCAGAAAGCTGGAAAATGCCGGATTTATCAAAAGTTATCATGCCGTAGTGGATGAGGAAAAATTGGGGCTCGGGATCAAGTCCTTTATTTAGATTTCCCTGGATTTCCATACCCATGATGCCATACCCGGTTTCGTTGAAGCCGTACACAAGATCGAGGAAGTGACCGAGTGCCATCATGTGACCGGCCAATGTGATTTTATACTGAAAGTATTTGTCAAAGACATCAAGGCATACGAAAATGTGATCATGGAAAAAATCAGTCGGATTCCACATGTCAAAACGTTCCAGACCATGATGATCATGTCCACCAGCAAAAAGGATCCTATCGTACCGATGGAATATTATAAATGAGGATAAAACCAAAATAATTGACCTAACCCCGAATGGAAAATACCTATAACGATTTGGCCATCATCCTTGCCTGGCCGGATGCAACCATCCGTGGGGACGAAGGTTGGATGATGTTTTTCAGGAAATTGGGATTGGTGAAAAACCTCAATTTCAAGGTTGGCCATACCGGAGTGATCTTGATTGACACCCATACATCGGCCTTGTTATATTATGATTTTGGTCGGTACATTTCCCCGCGCGGATTGGGAAGGGCGCGGTCCCCTTTCTCTGACCCAAGGCTCCATATGCGAACCAAGGCCAAAGTTCTCGATCGGGATACTGGTGAGATTGGCAATTTGGAGGAAATTGTCAGGGAGCTGGATGGTATGCAGGAGGCCACTCAGGGCGAAGGGCGGCTGTTTTTCTCGGTTGCTGCCGGGCTTAACTTTCTCAAGGCCCGTCAATATGCCGATAATTTGGTACTCAATGGTTCTACACCTTATGGCGCTTTTGCCCGGGGCAATAACAATTGTTCCCGTTTTATCACGCGTTTGCTGATGCGGGCATCAAAAAAATATCATCGGTGGCATGGGGTAAACCTGCCGGAATCCATCAAATCCAGTCCCATCAGCAATGTAGTCAACGTCCGCAAGGATCGCCGGATTTTTGTGTATAACCCCGATTCGGGGTTACGAACTGTCCGGATGAACAGATTCAACTCCTTGTTCTTTATGCTCAGGCAATTGAGGGACAATTTCGATTCGAAACTGGCAAAGGCCCTGCCGGATGATCTGGTAGTGGGGTCTGTGCTGCAAAAAAAGAAGCCTTCCCAAGTTCCTGATCAGGCCCAATGGCTTGGGGGCGTGGGAGAAGGCGCATGGTACCATATTCAGCCCATGGATCAATCAGAATTATCCGGAGGCAGTGGACAGCATGAAGCTGGTTTTGAAGTCTCCCGTTACACCGAAAAAGGGGAACTGGAGTATTCCCTTCCCTTTTATTCGGAAGAGAAATTTGATCTTGAAAAGCCATTCCACATTGCTTACGACAGCCACATGATTTTTACCACTGTTTGGCAGCAAAATAAGTCGATAAGACTATACTCTTCCTTTTATCGCGCATCAAAACCCATTGGGATCATTGACTTCAAACCTGCCAGTCAATCGGTTGAATCCTTTGGTCTTGCAATAAAAGATTAGTTTTGGAAAAATGGCCACAACCCAGAAAGCCCTGGTACGCAGACAGCGGAGAAGGGTGGGCAGCGGTCAGCACATGATGCTTTTGGCTGTCTATCAGCGTCATTTTATTTTTTGCAAACCTGCCCCACAATAGAAAGACCAGACCCGTTCGCCGGATTGACAATTGCCGGATTGCTTCATCCGTAAACTGTTCCCATCCCCTATTTTGATGCGACCCTGCCTGATGGGCCCGGACGGTAAGTGTGGCGTTGAGCAATAATACCCCTTGCTGAGCCCATTTGGTAAGATTTCCATGCCCCGGAATTAAAAACCCAGGAATATCCGCATGCAGTTCCTTGTATATATTACGGAGAGAAGGTGGGGTGGCAATCCCCTCAGGCACCGAAAAACACAATCCATGCGCCTGCCCTACATCGTGGTAGGGATCCTGACCCAGAATGACCACTTTGACCTGTTCAAATGGGGTCTGGTTGAAAGCATTAAATATAGCAGGGTTTGGAGGATAGACGGTGTTTTGCTGTTGTTCTGCCAACAAAAACGCCCGCAGGTTTTTCATATATTCTTTGGAAAATTCAGGTTCCATAACCTTTTTCCAACCCGGTTCCAATTTTATAGCCATGACTGTTCGTTTGCAATTGCAATCAAATTAACGGATATTTGCATACTTTTTAAAATTATACATTTAAGAACATTAAATCAAATACGATATGTCCAACCTTGTACGGATTATTCTTTCTTCCCTTATCCTGATCGGAACGGTCGCCCTGTTTTATTTTGGTGAATGGGGCTGGGGAATTTTGGGAATATTTGTCACCATTATAGCATTCCTGACAGTATTTTTCAATGAAAATATGCTAATTGCCCAATTTTACCTGCGTAAGGAAAATATGGCAAAGACAGCTAAGTGGCTTGGGAATATCAAAAATTATGAAAAACAATTGATTTCTGCACAGCACGGGTATTATCATTTGTTGATTGGAATTCTGGAGTCCCAGAAAGCCCCTTTGCAATCAGAAAAATATTTTAAGAAAGCGCTGGCCCTGGGCCTGCACATGGACCACAATGTTGCCCTTGCAAAACTGAGCCTGGCCGGCATTTCCATGGCAAAGCGCAATAAACGGGAAGCCGAAAAATACCTTCAAGAGGCTAAAAAAGCCGATAAAAACAAATTATTGGCAGAGCAAATCAAGATGATGAAGGCGCAAATGGGCCAGATGGATAAACAGCAAATCCGCTATCGTTAGTAGCAAATTCGATCTTGTTAATAGGTGGTCTGCATTTACCTTAAACGGTCTGCAGATCGGACCAGCTTTTCGTCTTTCTTAATGGCTGAACCTGCCATCCATAAAAGAATCAGAATGATGGGTAGCAGGAAAAATCCTTCTCCAATATTGGCAAGGCCAAAGGCCAGGTTTTCTGCATTCAG
>DATGNG010000261.1:0-9077 GCA_035306865.1 Sphingobacteriaceae bacterium | reverse complement strand
TGCTCTACCAACTGAGCTATGGTACCCCTTTCCTATCGACAAAAGCACAAGCTTATTGTTTTCGGGAATGCAAATGTAGTCCCTTTTTTGGAGTTTTAAAACTTTTTTACAAGTTTTTTCAACACAAAACACAAACTCCCTGATAATCTTCACAATTAATTAAAATCCCCAAACCCTAATAAACCATCACAGGATCCACATTTACGTCGCCTGTCTCCGCAATATCCAAAAAGCGCACCGACAGCAATTCATTCACCAGCAATGGATCGTAAGGCGTCCGAACTTTCACATAATTGCGGCTGAACCCATGCATATATCCATCCTTTATATCACTTTCAAATAACACCTCTTCGGTCCTTCCCAATTGACTCTCGTAAAACGCCCTGCGCTTTTTATCTGAAAGAATGTGCAACATCTTGCTCCGGTCACTCCGCTGCGCGCCCGGGATCGCCCCTTCCATTTGGGCTGCAATTGTATTTTCCCGTTCCGAGTACGTAAACACATGCAAATATGCAATGTCCAACTTATTCAAAAACTCATAAGTCTCCAGAAAATCTTCCCTCGTCTCTCCCGGAAACCCAACAATCACATCCACACCTATACAGCAATCAGGCATTAAGGACTTGATCCGTTCAACCCGCTGCGCATACAGCTCCCGCTTGTAACGACGGCGCATCAGCCCCAGAATCTTATTGCATCCCGATTGCAGGGGCATATGGAAATGTGGCACAAAACGCTGGGAAGAAGCCACAAACTCAATAATCTCATCATTCAGCAAATTCGGTTCTATGGAGGAAATCCGGAATCTATCAATACCATCCACCTCATCCAAAGCATGGATCAGATCAAAAAACCGATCCTGCCTCACCCCTTCCCGGATACCAAAATCCCCGATATTCACCCCAGTCAACACAATTTCACGTACCCCGGATGACGCAATCTCCTCTGCCTGACGGACGATCTCCTCAATTTCACCGCTCCTGCTCGCCCCTCTTGCCTGGGGAATCGTACAAAACGTACAGGAATAATCACAGCCATCCTGCACCTTCAAAAAAGTCCGGGTCCTATCCCCAATCGAATAGGCCGGCACAAATACATTGGTATCCTCAATCGGTGCATTATGGATGACAGCTTTTGGCTTCTTGGTCAAATCATCAATATGCTCGATAATATTAAACTTCTCCGCAGCACCCAGCACCATATCCACACCAGGAATCTCAGCGATCTCCCGAGGTTTCAACTGGGCATAGCAACCCACAATAGTAATATATGCTTCCGGGGAATACTTCAAAGCCTCTTTCACCACCTTGCGACACTTTCTATCCGCATGCTCTGTCACCGAACAGGTGTTGATCACATATACATCCGCCCTTTCATTAAAAGGAACAGCCTGATAACCCGCCTTTTGGAATTGACGCCCAATGGAAGAGGTTTCAGAAAAATTCAACTTGCACCCCAGCGTATAAAAAGCAACTTTTTTATTCATCATTATTGACGGCAAAATTACACAAAAAAATTCTGTATCTTTACCTCCATTCAAAGCAATTATCCTATGCAGCAGTACCTTGATCTCATGCGCCATGTTTATCAGCAGGGTGTGGACAAACAAGACCGCACCGGCACCGGCACCCGAAGCGTGTTTGGTTATCAAATGCGTTTTGACCTAAATAAGGGTTTCCCGCTGGTTACAACCAAAAAACTCCATCTCCGATCCATTATCCACGAATTGATTTGGTTTTTGAAGGGAGACACCAATATTGCCTACCTCAAAGAAAATGGGGTAAGTATTTGGGACGAATGGGCAGATGAACACGGGAACCTTGGTCCGGTATATGGGTCACAATGGCGTTCATGGCCCACACCCGATGGCAGGCACATCGACCAGATCCAAATGGTGTTGCAGCAATTGAAAAAAAATCCGGATTCACGGAGAATGATTGTGTCAGCATGGAATGTAGCCGAGATTGAAAAAATGGCTCTCCCTCCCTGCCATGCATTCTTCCAATTTTATGTGGCACCGGCTGAGCTGGAAAAAGGGTTGCACAAACCTCGGTTGTCATGCCAACTATATCAGCGAAGTGCCGATATTTTCCTGGGCGTCCCATTCAATATAGCATCATATGCCCTCCTGACCATGATGATCGCACAGGTATGTGACTATGATCTGGGTGATTTTGTCCATACCCTGGGGGATGCGCATTTATACAGCAACCATTTTGAACAAACCGAATTGCAGCTCAGCCGAAGCCCGGGCAAACTACCACAGATGAAGTTGAATCCTGAAATCAAGGATGTTTTTGAGTTCGCGTTTGAGGATTTTGAGTTGATAGGTTACGAACCGCAGCCCCATATCAAAGCACCTGTAGCTGTTTAAATTACCACGGCATGACCAAAATTTCCATTATTGTTGCCACCTCCGAAAATCATGGCATAGGGAAAAACAATCAGTTGTTATGGCACCTGCCCAATGATCTGAAATTCTTCAAAAAGATTACCAGTGGGCATACCATAATTATGGGAAGAAAAACCTTTGAATCCATTGGGCGCCCACTTCCCAACAGACGAAATATTGTCATCACCAGACAAAAAGGATTGATAGCAGATGGGGTTGAGACCGCCGCCTCTATTTCAGAAGCCCTAAAACTGACTTCCGGAGAACCAGAAGTATTCATAATCGGGGGAGCAGAAATCTACAGGCAAACCCTGGATCATGCAGACCGGATATATTTGACAAAGGTGTCCGTGCAGCTTGATGCGGATGCCTTTTTTCCGCTAATTGACCCTAAGCAATGGCAAATAATAGCACAAGAAGACCATGCCGCGGATGAAAAACATGCCTACTCCTATTCCTTTGTAATACTCGATCGCATTCATTCTTAATCGTAACAAATACGACACACCCATTCTTTACATTGGGATATTTATAACTTTGAATTCTATCAAACAACCAATTTATTCAATAATAAGAGAAATATGAAACAGCCAAATCGCTATTTAAGCCTTTGTTTTATGTTCTTGATTGTGGCATTTCCGGCGAGGATAATGGCGCAATCAGACATTCCCACTCCAAAATCACATTTTGGTTTCAATATCGGAGATGACTATCAATTAGCCAATTTCACCCAAACTGAAGCCTACTTCAAAAAATTGGATGCCGCTTCCGATCGAGTAAAGTTGGTCGATATTGGAAAAACGGAAGAAGGCAGGACGCAATATATGCTTGTCGTATCTTCTCCTGAGAATATGAGAAAAATGGACCATTACAGGCAGATTTCTCAAAAAATGGCCAGAGCTGAAATTTCTGAGGAAGAGGCTAAAAGTCTGTCAAAAGAAGGGAAAGCAGTAGTCTGGATTGACGGAGGATTGCACTCTACCGAAACCGTTGCTATGCAGCAATTGATCGAAATGGCGTATCAGTTGGCGAGCAGAAACGATGAGGAGACCCTTAATATTTTGGATAAAACCTTTGTTCTATTGGTTCATGCCAATCCTGATGGACAGGAATTGGTCAGCAATTGGTATATGCGCGAAAGCGATCCTGAAAAGCGTTCTCTTTCTGGAATTCCAACTATGTACCATAAGTATATCGGGCATGACAATAACCGGGACTTCTTTATGCTCAATATGAAAGAATCGCAAAATATTGCGCGTCAATTGTTTGTTGAGTGGATTCCACAAATCATGTATAATCATCACCAAACTGCTCCGGCGGGTGCGGTTGTTGCAGGTGCCCCTTATCGGGATCCACATAATTATGTGTTTGATCCTATCCTGATGACCAGTTTGGATGCGCTTGGAGCTGCCATGCATACCCGACTCAACAGTGAGGGAAAACCCGGTTATACCCAAAGAGGAGGATCCGTGTTTTCTACCTGGTATAATGGAGGATTGCGTACGACCACTTATTTTCACAATATAGCAGGTTTGCTGACGGAAACTATTGGAGGGCCAACTCCTTATCAAATCCCATTGGTACCATCCAGATTACTGCCAAATGGTGATACTCCAAACCCGGTTTTGCCTCAGATATGGCATTTCAGGCAATCCATTGATTATTCGGTTTCCATGAATTATGCCGTGATGGATTTTGCTGCCCGTAATAGTGACAAAGTTCTGTATAATATTTATAGAATGGGACTCAATTCCGTTGAAAAAGGCAGCCAGGACAATTGGTCCTTCTCCCCTTCAAAAATTGAAGCTATCAATCAATCCTATCAGAATGCCCAGGCCAGTACAGATCAGCAAGGTCCAGGCCAGCGCTTTGGCAGAGGAATGCCATTGGAACATTTGGAGAGTGTCCTAAACAATCCCGAATACAGAGATCCCAGAGGTTATATCATTCCAGCCGATCAGGTTGATTTTACTACGGCGATCAAATTCCTCAATTCCCTGATTCGTACAGGAGTAGTAGTGCATAAAGCAACCTCCGACTTTACTGTGGCTGGAAAGTCCTACCCAAGCGGAAGTTATATTGTGAAAACTGATCAAGCCTTCCGTCCGCACGTGCTCGATATGTTTGAACCACAAGATCACCCGAACGACTTTCAATATGCTGGAGGCCCTCCCATCCCCCCATATGATGCTGCCGGATGGACTCCTGCATTCCTGATGAATGTCAAATTTGATCGTTATCAGGATGATTTTACAGGACCTTTTGAAAAGCTGGCACACGGCCAATTGTTGTCTGTTCCTGAGACCCAATTGCCGAGCGGAAGATATTATGTGCTTTCGGCACATGCTAATGATAGCTACGTGGTGGCGAATGGTTTGATGAAGGCAGGAATTTCAGTACAAAGAGCAACCAGCAATGGTGATTTTATTGTCGATGCAAATTCCAGGAATAGGAATGTATTGGCAGATTTAGTCAAGCAAACAGGCGTGAAAGTAACCGCAACCAACAACCGCCCATCAACCATACCTGTAAAAGCCAGTCGGATTGCATTATGGGACACCTACGGTGGGTCAATGCCATCAGGATGGATCCGTTGGATTGGTGAGCAATACGGGTTTGACATGCAATTGATTTTTGCGCCGGAAATTGATAATGGAGGCCTTAATGACAAATATGATGTGATCGTCTTTGTTGGCGGTGCAATCCCTGGAGTTAGTCAGGGCGGCGGAGGTGGAGGCTTTGGTGGCGGTGGCCAGCAAATGGCTAATATTCCTGCCGAGCATCAATTTAGAGTAGGTCGAATTACTGAAGAAAGATCCATCCCTGCTCTAAAAGAATTTTTGGAAAAAGGAGGAAAGATTGTCACCATAGGTAGCAGTGCCAACCTTGCATTCCATCTGGATTTGCCAGTTCGCAATGCTTTGGTAGAATTGGTCAACGGAAGGGAAGTTCCACTGCCAAATGAAAAATACTATACTCCCGGAAGTGTATTGAGAACCAAAACTGACATTAATCACCCAGCAAACTGGGGAATGGATGAGTACACTGACATTTACTTTGCAAGAAGTCCAGTATTTAAATTGACTGCAGGAGGAGTAGCCAATGGTACCATTAAGCCATTAATGTGGTTTGATACAGAAACCCCACTAAGAAGTGGTTGGTCCTGGGGACAATCCTATCTGAAAGATGGAGTGAATGCTTTTGAAGCACAGGTGGGGCAAGGAAAACTCTATGTATTTGGACCGGAAATCACCTTCCGCGCTCAGGCACACGGTACATTCAAACTGCTATTCAATCAATTATATAAATAAAAGATCAAAGAGAGATTAATTATTGAATTGAAAGTATTGATCGGTCATTCGCTGAATATCTTCATGTGACATAAATAATCTCCATATCAATCCGGTGCGGCCATTTTCGATCATTACGGGAATGGCCGCCTGGTTTAATCCATTGAAGGTTGCTGAGACCTGATGGTCATGGATATTGATCCACCTCCTAAAACCAAATTCAGTAAATAGTACCTGACCATATTCTGCATACATACTTCTGATGGAACCCAAAGCCAATTCAGGAGTAAATGGATAGCTGGAGGCAGAAATTGCAGGGACAATACTTGGTAAATGATTTAGTAAATATTTATTTTGGGCGGTTCCCCATATTTCGGATGAAATATTGCCCGCATTCATTTCATTGTCCCGCCTTTTATAAGCATGGGCCAACCTGGCCATACTCATTCCGTAATTGGCAAATTGATCTCTTTTATCCATGGGATTGAAAGCCAGAAAGGATGAATATGTGTTTAAAAGGCTTTGATCCAACCTTCCCACATCCAGAAAATAGCCATAAACCATCGTATCGGTACGGATTGGACGGTCCAAATATATTTTACTTTCATCCAGAGAATCCAAGCCTATAAACACCTTCTCAATCCCCAATCCCTTAGTGTAGGCTTCTTCACCAATAGCGTGTGTGGGCGAAGACAGCGCCAATAAATAGGCGGTCATATCAGTCCCCAATCCTCCCATGGGCCGGGCATGTTCAAACCCAAGTTGTGGCGACCATGAGTCAAATAAAACACTATCTCCTACTGCAAACTGATCCCATTGTACATTTTGCCAAAGTTTATCGATGCCAGCTATAGTGGATTTAATTCTTTCATCAATAATTGCTGCCTGACTACCCTCCTCAGTCCTGGATGTCAAACGCTCATTCAGATAATTTCGAGCTACTATCAACCCCTGCATTATGGAGGCTGTAGCCTTTATACTTACGTTTGCTGCTGTATCCTGGTCAAAAACACCTTTTCCGGAACGTCCATCCAGCAATAATGGGAAAGCTCCATAGTATTGTTCAGCTGAATTTGTTAAGTACTCAACTATGTTGTTTACTCTTCTCAGGTAAATGCGGTTTGGTATCCATCCCCTGTTTGCACCCACAGTACTTGCCAATAGGCTGTACCCAGTTTCTTCCACATTGACCACGGCTTTGGAACTAAAGTGATCAACTTTATGCATCCCACTATTAAATTCACTCAATTTATCAAAGAAATTAATGTGGGCAGCCTGTACAGCATCCAGCAAAGCTTCATTGTCAATGGGCCTGGTTTGGGCTGACAAAATCTTTGAGAAGGGAGATTCAGCATAATGATGGTCCAGCCATGTTATTTTATAAAAATAATTGCGGTTGCTGACCGGAACCACATCAATGTATTTTGAAGCCAAAATAGGTCTTATCGCTATTTCCTCAAAATTCTCCCCATCAATAGAGCGATATATTTTGACCGATCGGATTGCGGGATCCAGCGGCAATTGCCATTCAACTTCTACATGTTTTTCAGATGCAGTAACGCTATTTAGTACTGCAGGATAATTCAAATCTGTTTTCGGCAAATTGGATGGAATAAATTCAATTTGGTCAATCAATAATTGATTTACTACTTCCAGTCCGGTTGCACCTCCCTGATAGAAAACAAGGCCCGAAACCATTTCATTGGCATTAAAGCCTGAAAAATGGCGAAGGGGAATTTCAATATGCAACCACTCATTTCTTTGTAATTCATCAATATATGAATTTTGAATACTAACTCTTCGTGTGCAAGAATCTCCCTGAAGTATGGCGATCTGTGGAAAAGCCTGGTAATCGAATCCATCCATAAGATATATCCGGAATGACAGAATTTCTTCATTTTCACTCAACAAATAAGACTTGTTTTCCGGAAAAAAAATAGAAGCTTCCCACATGCCCCTTATGGAGGAGGTGTATTTCAAAGACAAAGAATTGTGTGGAGTGAATGAAAGGGTGTCAACCAGCGACATTCTTCCCTTGACATTTTCTACCCAACTATACCCACTATATGATACCAGACTATATCCATAATTACCAGAAAGCACGCTATTATCAAAGAGCACCCTCGAAAAATTCTGGCTATATGCCAGAGTATTAAGCATCAAAAATGAAAATATGATAATGTTGCGGATAATTCTTGGCATAGTAATGTTGACTCCTTTAAATGCAAAGATAACAAAAATTAAGCCATGACTGTTTTTTCGATAATTCCTAAAATTTTTGAAAAGCCATACAATTTCATACCTTAGCCGGATGAAAAATATGTTTGATTTTGAAAAACCAATTGCTGATCTGATCGGACAGATCGAAAAAGTGCAACAGGTTGCAGAGAAAACAAAAGTGGACATGAGTGCCACCATCTCCGAATTGGAGGGAAAACTGGAAAACACAAAAAAAGAAGTATATAGTAATATGACCGGATGGCAAAAGGTTCAGATGTCCCGCCATCCAGACCGTCCCCAAACCCTGGATTATATAGGGATGATTTGTGATGACTTTATCGAAATGCACGGTGACCGCAATGTCAAGGACGATAAGGCCATTATTGGAGGATTTGCGTTCATTGGAGGCAAATCAGTTATGGTCATAGGCCATCAAAAAGGTAAAAACACTAAAGAAAGACAGTATAGAAATTTTGGAATGGCCAATCCGGAAGGTTACCGGAAAGCTTTGCGCTTGATGAAATTGGCTGAGAAGTTCAACAAACCGATCATCACCCTGATCGATACTATGGGTGCTTATCCGGGGCTTGAAGCGGAAGAAAGAGGTCAGGGTGAAGCCATTGCCCGAAACCTCCTGGAAATGTCCATTCTGAATGTTCCGGTGATCTGTGTGGTTATTGGAGAGGGGGCTTCCGGAGGCGCCCTGGGAATAGGTATCGGGGATCGCGTTTATATGATGGAACATACCTGGTATTCGGTTATCTCTCCCGAATCCTGCTCATCAATCCTTTGGAGAAGCTGGGATTATAAAGAGCGTGCAGCTGAAGCACTGAAGCTGACCTCTGATGACATGCTGAAAAACGGACTGATAGATGGAATTATCAAGGAACCTCTCGGTGGAGCACACCTTGATCCGACCACTATTGCAGAAACACTAAAGAAGCAATTATTGGCTGACCTAAAACTACTGGGTAAAAAATCTGCCGTGACATTGGTTAAAGAACGAATCAACAAGTTCAGCCAAATGGGAGTAGTAGTGGAAGATTGATTAGTTGAATTTAAAGGCTCAATTTACTTCTGATTGATCCAAAAGCTTCAGAATTTCCTTGGGTACAAAGGGGCTGGCATCACCTTTATTGGCCAAAATTTCACGGATTATAGTGGAAGATATATGG
>DATGNG010000260.1:0-2203 GCA_035306865.1 Sphingobacteriaceae bacterium | reverse complement strand
AACTTTACCCCAAAATTATAAGATTTTAAAAAATCTTTCTTACTTTCATACAATAAATGCCCCTATTCTAATAGGATTATCCAGAAAGTCCATGATATATAAACTTTTGGATATTTCTCAAGAAGAAGCATTAAACGGCACGACAGCACTGAATATGGTGGCCTTGATGAAGGGGGCAAAAATATTAAGAGTGCATGATGTAAAAGAAGCAGTTGAAACAGTTAAACTATTTAAACAAATAAGTCTTTGAGCCTACTTTTCAGAATTGGTTTTTTAGAAGTGTCCATCGTCAATATTATTGACATTACACTGGTGAGCATTTTGTTGTACCAGGTCTATAAATTGATGAAGGGGAGTGTTGCTATTAGAATTTTTTTAGGCTTCTTGTCCATTTACTTACTTTACTTGTTTGTTCGGGCTGCCAGGATGGAATTGCTCACCATGATACTGGGACAGTTTATGGGTGTGGGTGTAATTGCTGCAATTATCTTATTTGCCCCCGAAATCCGCAAATTTCTTATGCTTATTGGGCGGTCCTCCATTTTCTCCAATGAAAACATCCTGCAGGAACTGTTGTTTTGGAGAAAAAAAGAAACCGAAGCCTTTAACATTACGCCTATTATGGAGGCTACCAAATCCTTGGCCGCAACCAATACTGGTGCATTGATCGTGATTTCAGGAAACTCCGAATTAAAGTTCTATGCGGAAAGCGGTGACCTTATTGACGCCGTTGTATCCAAACGGCTATTAATTTCAATTTTTAATAAATATAGCCCTCTCCATGATGGTGCGGTGATTATCCATAATGGAAAAATAAAGGCGGCTCGATGCATTCTACCGGTCACCGAACGGGATGTGCCTGCCCAATTTGGGTTAAGACACCGGGCCGCAATTGGAATGTCCGAAGCGACCGAGGCTTTGGTGCTGGTAGTTTCTGAAGAAACCGGTCAGGTTTCCTTATCCAAAAATGGGCAATTCCTCCACAATTTGTCTTTGCAGGAAGTCCGGGAAATCATCAATGATTACCTGGCCGGAGAGGATATCAGCCCGAAATTCGAAACCATCAGCTCATTTGAAAACCGAAAGGCAATAAAGAAGGTTACCGAAGCCTGAACCGGAAAGCTGGAAATACTTTGATTATCCCTAGGCGCCCCACCGATGTGATTTATTTTTCCTCGAAAGACCGCAATCTTTGAAGAAACAAAAAAGGAAGGCCGGCTGTATCGAAATTTTGGATGATAAGGTTGTTCCCAACAATAAGCACCCCGCTGACCTTCCTCCGTTTTAATCTGAATGCTTTTGTGTTATTATAACCGGAATGCTTACTTTTGTGGCGTTATATTGCTTAACTGTCTTAAAACAATATTTTTTAAAGATAGAGAAGCGGCTAGGTTCTCACTGGGACTGAAGGGGCGAAGCTTTGGGCGGTTGGTGCCCATGAGCGTTTCGGTTTTCCCCTGCGATGACAAATCAACTTGAACGGTTGTGCTATCCAACAATTTATGATGACAATATCTTCAAAATATTATTCCAACTTATCTCTTTCCATTTTCTTTTTGTTTGCCCTGACCTTTGTGGCCCAGTCACAATCCTTGCAGGACATTCAAAACCTTAAGGTGGATAACTTGTCGGACGCTCAAATCGAGCAATTGATCCGAAGGGCGGAATCTGCGGGAATGACCGAACAACAACTGGAATCCATGGCCCGTGAAAGGGGCATGCCGACGGCAGAGGTGGCCAAGTTGAGACAGCGGATCCAGGAACTGCGTTTCGGCAGAAGGGACGCAGCTGACCCATCGGCCCAAGGAACCCGCCTCAGACAAGTACGGGGGGCAACGATGCAGCAAGATATTTTTGATTCCCTTAGGAGATCGGATCCCTATTATGATCTGACCCCAAAGCAAAAGAAGATTTTTGGCTATACCTTGTTTCACAATCGGGAGCTTGATTTTAGCCCTAGCTTAAACATCCCCACACCGGAAAATTATATCATTGGGGCAGGGGACCAGCTTTTGATCGATGTATATGGGGCTTCGCAACAGTCGTATGATTTGGATGTTGATCCCGAAGGAAGGGTTTTCATCCCCAATGTTGGCCCGGTGGAAGTGGGCGGTGCAAGCGTCGCAGCCGCTACGGCAAGACTGAAAACTGCGCTAAGCAGGATTTACTCGGGTCTCCAGGGAAGCAATCCAAATACCTTTCT
>DATGNG010000259.1:0-8547 GCA_035306865.1 Sphingobacteriaceae bacterium | reverse complement strand
GGGGCGAATATTGTAAATAGCCTTTTGCAAATTAAAAGAAAGCTCCTGACCTGCAGGGTTTTTGGCCTTCAATTGTATGCCCGGGGCATCATAAAGCGCCCGAAACAGGAATTCGAAGTCATCCTGCTCCATAGAAGACAGGGAAAGGTCTCTGCGGCCATTGACCTCCGTTAGCTGCCAGCCCCTGCGGAGCCCGGCATTATAAGCCGGAGAGCCCTCATCCACCAATTTGATGTAGAGTGCCTCCTCGGTATAATAGCGAATGTCAAAACCAAAACTGCCCGTGTAACCCTGCTGTATTTCCTGGTTGATCGTCCCCTCCCTATCCAGAAAACTGTAACGGTCTATGGGTTGGCCCACGGGATCCCTGGCATAGGATTTCAGGGCATTAAGTACCCCCTCAGCTGTCCAGTAATTGTGCGTAGGAAAGCTCCAGGGCAACTGATCCTGCCACAAATAAAAATAATAGGTATAAAAATATACCGAATCCCGCAATTTGCCTTCCGAGGAATAGCGGTAATATTCATAATCCGGATCTCCTCCCGGCCCTGCTCCTACCTGTGGACGCTGAGGCATAACCAAATGGCTGCTTTCCTTTTCACAGCTAATCATTGCCAAACCTGCAAAAAGGGCTAATATCCCTATCCAAATTCTATTCATACGGTCTGTTTGTGCCAAAATCTGTTTGTGCCAAAAATAATGTTTTTATTCGGAAGTCTTCCAGAAATCAACAAATCCCACCTCATCCTCCATCAAGTTGTGTTCATCCAAAACAAACCGCAAGGGTTCCAGCCCCCTAAACGCTAATTCATCTTTGAAATAAACCTTCACCTGTTTCTCCATTCCCTGCCAATCAATCTGTTTTATTTTATTCAGCTGCATGAGCGGATCTCCGGCGGTCAGGATCAATACTGGCTTTCCGGCTTGTTGAAATTGTTGGATCAGTTCCTTGATCCCGGGAAAAAGCAACAATTTCAGCGGTAGCTGTGCCTGATGGTGCAAACGATCAAAATTGTCTTTAAATGTGGCGATCTCCGGGAATTTTTGGGCGGTATGCTCAAATAATCCTTCCTCTCCCCGGGTTTCATAATACACTTTCATCGTGTCCAGCAAATCGGGAGCAGCTGGCCTATGCAGCGTAAATTCTATGAAATTGGCAAATAAATAATAAACCTGCAGCAGAAAATCACGCTTTGGGTACAAGGCATCGTCCAAATCGACAACGAGGGCCTTTTTATTATGAAATTGGCTCAAATCAGGTATAACATTGAAATCCTTCTCCATCATCATTAAAGCAAAATACTCCTGAGTATTGTTCGTTCATTTTCTTCATTCCGCTTGCCGGTGCCAATTCCTCCCCTTTTGACATGATCACCAGATCCAGACCCCGGGGCGGTTGCAGCATGACCGGCAACTCCCCCCTGATCTCAGGGTCAGACACCAGTACTTCAATGCCGTACTCCTGAAAAAGCACCTTGGCCCCGCTCAATACCGTAGCTTCTTCCCTATCCAGGGGGAGCAAATATCCTACTTGCTGGCTCAAGCAGATTTTGAGCAATTCGTGGATAAATGATGCGTGGTTGGGGTTGGGAATCAAAACATGGCGCCCGGCATCCAATAAGGGTTGGGGGATATCGGCCGAAGAAGCGAAAACCACCTTCCATTGGGGCAAATAGCGGGCGGCAATCCGCTGGGCAAAAGGGGTGATCCCCTGCGTAAGTAAAATCGATCGATCAGAAGAGGCGGATCGATCAGAAAAGGTAGTGTTATACGATAAGTCCATCCTTCATAGTCACTTTGCGGTCCGAAATTCGAGCCAGTTCTTCATTGTGGGTGACAATTACAAAAGTTTGATCCAATTCCCGGCGCAGATCCATAAACAGCCGGTGCAGGGCATTGGCATTCTCCGAATCCAGATTGCCCGAAGGCTCGTCGGCCAGCACAATAGATGGATTGTTGATCAGTGCACGGGCTACTGAGACCCGCTGTTGCTCACCACCGGACATCTCATTGGGTTTATGGTGACTGCGGTGATCCACACCCAGCAGTTGCAGCAGTTCCATCGCCTTTTTCTCCGCAGTCCGCTTATCGGTTTGTCTGATAAATGCGGGAATACAGACATTTTCCAATGCCGTGAATTCGGGCAGAAGATGGTGGAATTGAAATATAAAGCCTATGTGCTGGTTGCGGAATGCACTCAGCTGTCGGGTGGATAGTCGGTTGACATCAGTACCGTTTATCAGCACCTGACCCCGGTCCGCCTTGTCCAAAGTGCCGATGATGTGCAGCAAAGTACTCTTTCCAGCTCCCGAAGCCCCCACAATACTCACAATCTCCCCTTTATTGACCTGAAAGTCCACTCCTTTCAAGATCATCAGGTCACCATAGGACTTGTAAATACCGCTTGCGTGCAACATAGCGGCAAAGGTAATGATTTTCAAATTAACTTGACGTTTTGGGTTTAAAACAGTACTTTTACGCCAAATTTTTTGATAATGAATATTCACGAATATCAAGGTAAAGAAATACTGAAAAGTTTCGGTGTACGAGTGCAGGAAGGCATTGTTGTTGACACCCCAGAGCAAGCTGTAGAAGCGGCCAAAAAGTTGAAAGAAGACTACAATTCGGATTGGGTGGTCGTCAAGGCACAGATCCATGCCGGAGGGCGGGGAAAAGGTGGCGGCGTCAAGTTGGCCAGGAACCTGGATGAGGTCAAGCAAAAGGCAGGCGAGATTATCGGCATGCAACTGGTCACTCCACAGACCGGACCGGAAGGAAAGAAAGTCAGTAAGGTACTCGTTGCACAGGATGTTTATTATCCGGGTGAAAGTGAAACCAAAGAGTTTTATATGAGTGTCCTGTTGGACAGGGCCCAAGGCCGCAATATCATTATGTACTCTACTGAGGGCGGAATGGATATTGAAGAGGTAGCCGAAAAGACACCTGAAAAGATCCAAAAAGAAGAAATCGATCCAAAAGTAGGCTTACAGGGCTTCCAGGCGCGCAAAATCGCGTTCAATCTGGGGCTGACCGGAGCCGCACATAAGGAAATGGTGAAGTTTGTATCGGCTTTGTACAAAGCATATGATGCCACTGATTCCTCCCAGTTTGAGATCAATCCGGTGCTCAAAACTTCGGATGACAAGATCCTGGCCGTAGATGCCAAGGTCAACCTGGACGAAAACGCCTTGTACCGCCATCCGGATTACCTGGCTATGCGGGATCTGGCCGAAGAGGATCCAACTGAAGTTGAAGCAGGCAAATCCAATCTGAACTATGTCAAACTGGACGGAAACGTGGGCTGTATGGTCAACGGTGCCGGTCTGGCCATGGCAACCATGGATATTATCAAAATCGCCGGTGGTGAACCCGCAAACTTCCTGGATGTGGGCGGTACGGCCAATGCCGAAACGGTAAAGGCAGGTTTCAATATCATCCTGAAAGACCCGAATGTCAAAGCGATCCTGATCAATATTTTTGGTGGAATCGTGCGTTGCGACCGGGTAGCACAGGGGGTGATCGATGCCTATAATGAAATCGGCAACATTCCGGTTCCTATCATTGTACGCTTGCAGGGCACCAATGCTGAGGAAGCCAAAAAACTGATCGACGAATCCGGACTGGAAGTATATTCGGCCATTCTGCTCAAAGAAGCGGCTGACTTGGTGACTAAGGTGTTGAACTAATTTCCTTCGGG
Organism: Sphingobacteriaceae bacterium; assembly: GCA_035306865.1. Classification (GTDB taxonomy): domain Bacteria; phylum Bacteroidota; class Bacteroidia; order Sphingobacteriales; family Sphingobacteriaceae; genus DASRQK01. The sequence goes on along the minus strand of DATGNG010000259.1, from coordinate 4,850 downwards.
AATCTATTTGAATAGCATACGATGAAACATACGCGTATCCATGAATTGTTGGCTTCCCGTGATTTCGGGAAAGAGGTTTTGGTAAAAGGTTGGGTAAAAACTTTTCGCAACAACCAATTCATTGCCATGAACGATGGGTCCAGCCTGTCCAATATTCAGGTGGTGGTAGATTTTAATGCTACCGAGGATTCGCTTCTCAAACGTATCCATACAGGTGCTGCATTGGCGGTCAAAGGGATACTGGTAGAGTCCATGGGCAAGGGACAGGCGGTTGAGGTGAAAGCCTCTTCGGTGGAAGTACTGGGCGACAGTGATCCGGACAAATTCCCCCTGCAGCCCAAAAAGCATAGTCTGGAGTTTTTGCGGGAAATCGCACACCTGCGCTTCCGCACCACGACCTTCAACGCCATCTTCAAAGTACGCAATACGCTTTCGTTTGCTATTCATCAATTTTTCTTTGAGAAGGGTTTTGTCTATATGCACACCCCTATCATCACAGGCTCCGATGCCGAAGGTGCCGGAGAAATGTTTAGGGTGACCACGCTGGATCTGGACAATATCCCACGCAATGAAGACGGTACAGTAAATTTCAAAGAAGATTTCTTTGGCAAACCCACCAACCTGACGGTTTCCGGTCAGTTGGAGGGCGAACTTGCCGCCATGGGTCTGGGCAATATCTACACCTTTGGCCCTACATTCCGTGCCGAAAACTCCAACACCACCCGCCACCTGGCCGAGTTTTGGATGATCGAGCCGGAAATGGCCTTTTACGACCTCGACGACAATATGGACCTGGCCGAAGAATTGCTCAAATACGTGATTCGCTTCGCCCTGGAACGTTGTCCGGAAGAAATCGAATTCCTAAAAAACCGTCTGCTGGATGAAGAAAAGCAAAAACCCCAGCAAGACCGTTCCGCATTTGATCTGGTATCCAAACTGCAATTCTGCCTTGACAATGATTTTGAGCGTCTCACCTATACCGAGGCCATAGAAATTTTGCAGCGCAGCAAACCCAATCAGAAAAAACAATTTAAATACGTTATTGAAGGCTGGGGTGCCGATCTGCAATCCGAGCACGAGCGTTATCTGGTTGAAAAACACTTCAAAAAGCCCGTCATTCTTACCGATTATCCGGCAGACATCAAAGCCTTTTACATGCGCCAGAACGAACCTGATGCTGAGGGTCGCCGCACCGTCCGTGCCATGGACATCCTCTTCCCCGGCATCGGCGAACTGGTCGGCGGATCCCAGCGTGAAGAGCGTTACGACATGCTCGTCCAGCGCATGCAGGAAATGAATGTTCCAACTACCGAACTCGACTGGTTCCTGGACACAAGGCGCTTTGGTACCGCTCCCCACTCCGGTTTTGGGGTAGGCTTCGAAAGATTGGTGCTCTTTGTCACCGGTATGACAAATATCCGTGACGTGATCCCATTCCCAAGAACGCCAAAAAACGCTGAGTTTTAAGGGCTGGAGGTTACATGGCGCGGCCAATTGGCCTGTCACCACAAAGCGCTCGCATCGTCCGGAGCCATTGGCTAAATAGCAAAAATTAGCTTTTATCAGAATTTTTTATTATCTTCGCCTACCTTCTCACAATTAGGTGGCCGATCTGGCCTATTTTTTACTATTTAAAGCTTTACATGGCAGAAACATTTAACAAAAAAGAACGTAACAAAAAGAAATTACAGAAACGACGAGAAAAGGAACAAAGACGGGATGAAAAGCGTCATGAAGCATCCAATTCAAGCAGCAATCTCGAAGATATGTTTGCTTATGTGGATGAAAATGGAAATCTTTCCACTACTCCTCCAGACCACACCAGAGTCAAAGCTGTTGCTTTGGAGGACATTATGATCAGTACGCCGAAAGACGAACCTACCGATCCAAACGCCCTCCCTATCGGCAGGATCAGTTATTTCGATGCCTCCAAGGGTTATGGTTTCATCACCAATGAAAAAAATCAGGAACGCATCTTCGTACACGTCAGCCAGCTTGCCGACCCATCCATCACCCTCAATACGGGTGACCAGGTCGAATACATGGCTACAAAAGGTCCACGTGGCCCGCAGGCAGAACTGGTCCGAAAGATCTAAACAAAGCGTCAGCTTTTTTAAGCGGCATCATTTGTCCGACCCTTCCGGTCGGCAAAATATATTGATAAAAATACGTAAAGCAGTGAGCGCTATGTTCATTGCTTTTTTTATGCATCTACACACCTATTTTCGGCAAAAAGAGAGGTTTTTGCGAATTACACATGCCTCTTCTGCGCAATACTAACTTCCGAGAAATGAATTCATTTCTCGGAAGTAGGTTTTTGGGAAAAAGGATAATGGGAAAAATGGAAAATCACCCGCCCAGGTCAATCGCTGGAGGGTTCCGCATTAGCTCCGTGCTCAATAAAAAAGAAACTCCGTCTGAGCTCCGGGCGGCCTGCAAAATCTTTGGCGAACAAATACGCCGGGATAGACTGTTGCTGCAACCAATCGATCAATTGCTGCGCCTCGGACACAGGTCCGGCGTGGATCAAGGGCGTCCGAAGGGTTGCTGTCATCGGATCGTACACCAAGGATATAAGGATTTTTTTGTCTTTGGGAGGCCAACGCTCGTTCAGCCGTGTCTCAACGGACACCCATTGACCATTGAAATGTTCTGCCAGCATGTGGGTAAAAGAATACCTTACATCGTGGGTTCTCCAATGAAACTCCTCTCCGGATAGTACAACCGAGCGATGTATCTGGAACCTCATCATAACTGTGGAGGCATGACCGTTGTATATGGCTGGTTTCCATTTTGATTTCAGGCTTTCCGACAAGTATGGGCTCAAAGCATGCTGGGGAAGTACCGAAAAACGAGATTTTGAGTCCAAAATGAATTTCAGCGGCTCGTCCCAGCTATGCAAAGGCAAGCGTTCGAGCTCATTGGCATGGAGCTTTAGGTCTGCATATATCTTTTCAGGAAAATTGTCAGGCATCCCTGGATGCAGTTCATTATGGCCAGCCCACTTGAGGACGCGGGATGTGCCAGGCAAAGGCTTGGGTGCGCTCCAAACCACCGCATACTGCTGATCTGTCCACGAATCCCAATATAGAGACACTTCATACTCCAGTTGCGCATCCATACCCTCCGCAAACGAATCGAACCGGCGCAGTATCTCCCTTCCGATCCGGGTACCTACCGAATCACCCGAGGATTCAAGCCTCCCATCCTCCGTTTTGGACACCCATAAGGTGAAGCGTTCACCCCTGCGATCTAAATCTCCAAACTGATTTTCCAAAGCCAGAGCCAACTGCCTCAGTAGCGGATCAGACTGCCCATAGGCACACAACCCCGTCCCCATCCATATAACAACCCATATGATCAGCCTCCACCATATCCGTTTATTGTCCATAAAGATAAGTTTTGTCTCAAAAGTATGATGAAAATGACACCCACATTCCATATAAAAATTTGGCTTTCGACATTTTGTTTATTACATTCGTGTACAACTGTCAATTAAATTAACCAAGCAATGGAATTACTTTTTTTAAACATGGGAAAATCTGAGTTGATTCTGGTGCTGTGGTTTTTGATCATTCTGAGCATACCCCTACTGGGGAGTATTGCGTATTGGTTTATGGGGAGACATTTTGGAAGATAATCTTGCTGCACCGTCAATTGGCCTGACTGCATAAGCAAATACTGCTCGCTATGTTGTTTTACTTGGATAATATTTCTTTTTCAAAAAATAAAACTTGGGTATAGTGGCAATTGTCAATGAGAAGAAAAAAAGAAATGGGGGAACCCATAATGAATAAATATATTCTTCTATCGCTATAATGCCAATGGTAACCAGGAGTATAGATAGTCCGAAAAACCATAATTTACTCCATCCCCCTCTAAAAAATGTCTCGGCAGCGTATCGATGGTTAAAGTGCGCAATCCGTTTCGCAATTGAGAATGAAATGAAGATTAGGGCAATCATTCCCAGCCAGATCAGGAATTGCAGGTTTCCATAAGTAATAAAAGTAAAACTATCTGCAAAAAGGACAGAATACCATAACCAGGCCAAAAGCAAAACAAATGAGATCAATCCAATAAGCAGGTAATATCCTAAGAAAAGGGCAGATTGTTTGAAAATACTGAGTGCTTTAAAGCTCTTTCGTACATTGTTTTTATGGTAATAATTTGTTCGGATTCCGATATCGAACGCCCACCGAGCAAGTTTTGTGGATCTTTCGCTGAAAAAATCATATTCTCTCAGCGCACCCTTATAAACCGCTATACATATAATAACCAGCGGAATTGTATATAACCCCCTTGGCAGCCAGGTCAACGGGCTTTCAATACTTGTGCCCGGCACCAAAACAATTTGAAACAACCATATTGTTGTTAACAACGGGCATATCACTTTTACAATGTAAATAAGGAGATAATAGATTCGCCAGGCAGCATTGGCTTTTCTATTCTGAATCATATGGCCACGCATGTATTCAAATAGACAATAGAAACCATAAGCCAATACCACCCAGCTAAGTAGCGATATCGGAAGCCAGGGTTCGAGCCAAGGTTCGGCAACATAGCCGATGGCTGCACTACTCAAAATAGCAAAAAATATAAAACCGCTATTGATGACCAGAAACTTCAGTACCGGCAAGACGATACCGCGAATAAGCTGCATGATCAAAAGCAGAAAATTTCCCTGGATCTTGGCATACGTTTTTATCTCTTCGCGCGCTACCCTTCCTTTATCATAAGCCTCACGGTTCTGATTCCCCGTATAGGGTGCGCCCGTTAAACCAGCATTAAAATCATCCTGATATTTCCCTCTGTAACTCATGGTTTTCTTTTAAAACTTTTGCAAAATAACA
>DATGNG010000258.1:0-15152 GCA_035306865.1 Sphingobacteriaceae bacterium | reverse complement strand
AATGGAATAAGATTAATTGCTTATTCCATTTTACTAAGTAAGAAAACAGTGGAAACAATACAAAAACTTCCAATCCAGTCCGTCCAGCCAAAAGGTACATTCAACCAAAACACTGCCAACATTGTTGCGGCCAGCGGTTCTGCAGAGACCAATAAGCTACTTTTTTGAGCGCCTATCAATTGTACAGCCTTGAGATAAAGAAGGAAGGCAAGGGCTGTCGCAAAAATAATGATAAATGCAGCTGACAAATATGAGGATAAATCCCAATATCCAGCCACAGACCATGGGGGACTAATAAAGGAGAACAGGACGCCCCCTATTAGCATTCCCCAAGTTAACACAGGCAATGCACCGTGTTTATTCATTAAAGAGATTGGGTGAAGGGTATAGACTGCCAGGGTTACTGCTGAGGCAAGCCCAAAAATCATGGCGGTACGCGTAATGTTAAGTTGGCGGAAATCCCCTCCGGTCACCAGCAAATAGGTGCCTATTACCGCTAACAGAATTGCCAAAGTGTCCAGACCTGTGGGTAAACGCTTATATTTGATAGAAAGGAATATAGCGATCAGTACAGGTCCCAAATATTGTAAAACGGTTGCTGTAGCTGCATTGGAATGATTGATTGCTTCAAAGTAAGTGTATTGGACAGCTGTAATACCCGTAATACTAAAAATTACAAGTCCCAAAATAGATTTCCTGTCTTTCCAAATTGTCCAAAGCCCGGGATATTTTGAAAAATAGCCATAACCCAACAATATTATCCCGGAAAGAAGTAGCCTAATCGTAATCAGCCATTTGACATCAACGCCTCGTTGCTGAAATAAAAATTGCCCCAAAGTTCCCGAAATCCCCCAAAAGACGGCGGCCGTGAGCGCCATAATGACACCCTTCTTTAGAGCAGAATTCATTTTACAGGCGTCTTCGAGCTTTTTCTTGTTTGATCAGCGACAATTCCCTGCCGGTCTGACCCGCTACCGATGTGTTTTCCTGAGCCCTTCTGAATAAGTACGGCATCACCGACTTCACTGGTCCATAAGGCATGTATTTGGCAGCATTGTAGCCATGGGCAGCCAAATTGAATGAAATATGGTCACTCATACCCAGCAATTGTGCAAAGCAAATATGATCATGATTGGCAGCAATTCCTTCTTTCGCCATAGCTTCCGCCAAGATATGGCTACTCTCCTCATTATGGGTTCCGGCCATAAAACTAACCCTGTCAAGATGCTCCAGGCAGAATTTTATCGATTCATTATAATCCCGATCGGTAGCAGCCTTATCCGGTTGAATAGGAGATGGATAGCCCATTTCGGCTGCTCTTTCTCTTTCTATTTCCATATAGGCACCCCTGACCAATTTTACGCCCAGGTAAAACCCTTCAGTTTCAGCCAGGTAATAGTCTGCTTTCAATGAAGCCAACTTATCGTGTCTATATAATTGGTACGTATGGAAAACTATAGCTTGTTCTTTGTTGTATTTCTGCATCATTTCCCTTACCAAATCGTCCAAAATATTTTGGATCCAGGAATGTTCAGCATCTATCAATACTTTAACCTTTTTTTCATGACTCAATCTGCAAATCCCGTCAAATCGTGCTCTTACATGCTCAAATTCCTTGGTTTCTGCCTCGGTCAATTTTTCGCCTGCATCAATTTTCGCAAAAAGCTCAAACCTGCCCAGTCCCGTGGGTTTAAATACGGCAAAGGGGATTTCGTTGCGATGTTGGGCTGCATAATCCACGGTGCGAAGTATTTCTTTATAGGTGCTGTCAAAACCTTCTTCAGAATCTTCACCTTCTATAGAATAATCCAAAATGGTTCCGACTTTCTGAGAACTGAGGCTGTAGATGGCTTTTTTGCAATCTTCAATATTTTCTCCCCCACAAAAATGTTTGAAAATTGTTTTTCGGATAATGCCCTTGATCGGTAAACCCATTTTCAACGCAGAATTTGTGATGGGAGGTCCAATGCGGACTAAAAAATTATTGGCAATGATTTTGAAAAGCCAGTAGGCTCGATTCAGATCAGCATCTGATTTGCTACGGAACGCAATCTCTGTATTGTTGAAAGAGAGTTTTCCTGTTCCCGGAAAGGCTTCTTTTTTATTTGTTTCAGTGGTTGGCATAGGGTTCATTTTTCTTAGCACAAACATACAAAATGGATGTTGGTTTATGAAATTTTATCCCTTACTTTTGTCTGGTGCATACATTCAGAATTTCCAAAGATTACATTCATATGATACAACTCCTCAAAGCCTTAAATTGGGTGGAAACAGGGGGGCACGCGCAGTTGGTAGTCATGGATGGCCTGGTACGTTATAATGGTAATGTGGACAGAAGAAAACGCCTCAAAGTGAAGGCAGGTGATGTGGTGGAATTTGAGGGTAAAAAAGTAAAAATTATTGCAAAAAATGGTGATTGAACCTATTGAAAGTCTGGGATACAAAGTGTATTTCGAGGATCGTTTAGATTCATTGGATGCTTTTATCCGCAAAGGCCAATATTCAAAGGTATTGATATTGGTAGATCGTAATACCGAAGCCCTCTGTCTGCCTGTTTTTCAGGAGCTCCTTCCTGCATTGACCGACTATGATATTATCGAAATCGATCCGGGTGAAGAAAATAAAAACATTGACTTTTGTATAGGCATTTGGAAAATGATGTTGGATTTCGGTGCAGACCGGAAATGCCTATTGGTCAATCTTGGGGGAGGTGTAGTCACCGATATGGGAGGATTTGCCGCATCAACCTTCAAGCGGGGGATTGATTTTGTGCAGGTTCCTACCACGCTGTTGGCTCAGGTTGATGCTTCGGTGGGAGGGAAGACAGGCATTGATATGGATGGGATCAAGAACATTATTGGTACCTTTTCCCAGCCCAAGGCGGTTTTTATTTCTTCCCTTTTTCTGAAAACACTGGATCAGCGACAACAGCGTTCCGGAATGGCCGAGATGATCAAGCATGGTCTGATCCGGGATGCCGATTTTTATTTTGAAATCCGGCATATGGCACCTGAATCTTTGAGTGCAGGACGGATTAGGCATTCGGTGGAACTAAAAAATCAGGTAGTACTGGAGGATCCATTTGAATTGGGATTACGTAAAATTCTCAATTTTGGACATACCATTGGTCATGCACTCGAGACTTTTTCCCTTCAGGAGGATCCGGATCCACTTTTGCACGGTGAAGCCATAGCTGCAGGAATGATTTGTGAGGCCTATTTGTCACACAAACTCCTTGGGCTTTCGCAATCAGAGCTGGAAAATATATCTGAAACCTTAATTTCCCGATTCGGAAAGGTTGGATTGACATCAAATGCTTATCCGGCATTGCTGGAAATCATGAGTAATGACAAGAAGAATACTTCCGGAAAATTAGGTTTTGCTTTGCTTGACCGTATCGGGCATTGCGAGGCGGAATGCTATGTAGAACCGGAAATGATTATTGAAGGGTTGGATTATTATCGCAATTTGTCCGTTTAAAAGGCTTCTACCAGTTTATAGTTTCCTGATGGCTTTTTTTCGGGTTTCCCAATAGCAATATTTGTGGAATGGTACATGAGGAATATCCAGCCTTCCCGGCTACCTTGTTCCCAGTATTGTTCCCGGAGTTTCATGGCTTTCCGGCCATCATAGTCATATTTTGCGGCAAAGCTTCGGAAAAATTGTTCTGGTTCGGGTGCCTCATCACCTCCAAAGAAGTAATGCTCACCTCCGGTATGGATGTGAAAAACCTGATGATGCTCAGTGTGCCCTCCAGATAATTCATAATGGATTTCATTGGTCAGCATTCCGTCTCCTTCCACCAAAAGCAAATTTCCACTGCGCTGCAGCACTTCAAAAAACTCCGTTTTATACGATTCTGAGTTTCCACTAAAAGCATCTTCCCATTCCCCTCGTTGAATCACATATTCTGCATCGGGAAATGATAATTTTAGTGCACCATCTTTTTCCATTACAGCTCCGCCTGCATGATCCTTATGCAAATGAGATAGAAGTACGTACCGCACATCGGCAGGATCCAAGCCTTTTTTTCTCATATTTTCATGCAATAACAACCCTTCTTCCTTCCCAGGAAAGCCCAGGCCGGTATCCAGAAGGATCAGCCCCGAAGGAGTCTCGATCACAAAGGGATGCACATGGATAAATAGCGAGCCGGGCCTGTCTTTACGATCATGGATTTCAGGATCAAAAGGCTTGAAAATCTTGCTTGTGTCCACCGAGTAAGATCCTTCGTGCAATGAATGAGCTGACATAATTGCTGACTTCAATTTTCCTTTTTCAAAGCAAATGCAGAATAATTCTGTATCTTTGCTGCTAATAATTCCTGACAAAGATATGCAAAAAAGATGGGTCCTGGCCCCAAAAATTGAACGCACGCAAGCGGAGAGATTACAGGCCGAGTTGGGTATCCATCCCATTCTTACTGATTTACTGATCCGCCGGGGTGTTAAAACCTTTGAGGATTCCAAATCCTTTTTTCGCCTATCTCTCGACCAATTGCACGATCCCTTTTTAATGAAGGATATGGACCGGGCGGTCGCTCGGATAGAGCAGGCCATCAGTGCCAATGAAAAGATTTTGATTTATGGGGATTATGATGTGGATGGGACGACTGCTGTTGCTCTCCTTTTTGGCTTTTTCAGACAATTTCATTCCCGGATTGAATTTTATTTGCCAGACAGATATACAGAGGGTTATGGCCTTTCTCTCAAAGGCATTGATTATGCCCATGCCAATGACTTCAGCTTAATTATTACACTGGACTGTGGAATCAAAGCACACAAACAGGTACGCTATGCTAATGGAAAGGGGATCGATGTGATCATTGGTGACCATCATCTTCCAGGTGACTCTTTGCCGGATGCTGTCGCAGTACTTGATCCCAAACGGGCTGATTGCAACTATCCTTATAAAGAACTTTCAGGTTGTGGCGTTGGTTTCAAATTGGTTCAGGCCTTTATTTCCCGAAACGGAATGGAAATAGAACTTGGTTATCAATACCTTGATCTGGTGGCAGTAAGTATTGCTTCGGATATTGTACCCATTACCGGAGAAAATAGGATCTTGACCCATTTTGGATTGAAGCGGCTCAACAGCAATCCCTGTTGTGGGCTGCAGGCACTTATTGAGTTGTCCGGCAACAGAACAGGCAGTTTTACGGTCAATGATATTTTATTTCAACTGGGGCCAAGGATCAATGCTGCGGGCCGTATTGATCATGCCCGGGATGCGGTGAAACTGCTCTTGTCCCGGTCACTTCAGGAGGCCGCGTTATTCAGTAATGGCATAGACGAACAAAACACGCAGCGTAAGGATTTTGATCTCAGGATCACCGAGGAAGCCATGCAGTTGGCCGGAGACAGGGAGTCTATGAATGGCAGGCGAAGTGTGGTTTTATTTAAACAGGACTGGCATCGGGGCGTCATAGGTATTGTTGCCTCGCGTATAGTGGAACGTTATTATAGGCCTACTGTCATTTTAACTCAAACAGACACTCATATTACCGGGTCTGCCCGCTCCATTGTTGGGGTGGATTTATACGAGGCCCTGACTGCATGTGGTGACCTGCTGGATCAATACGGGGGACATCAATATGCAGCAGGGCTGACCATGAAGCAAGAAAACCTGGCCCAATTTAAAGATAGATTTGAAGCGGCCATTGCAGCCCGTGTGACAGATGAGATGATGGTGCCGGAAATACAAATTGATGCCCATATCGGGTTGAAAGAAATCGATGCCCGCTTTTTTAGGGTGCTCAAACAATTTGAACCTTTCGGCCCCCAACATGAACCGCCTATATTTTTGAGTAAATCTCTTTTGGTAGTGGGGCAGGCACAGGTTGTGGGTGACAATCATTTGAGAATGCAGGTTATCCAGGAAGATTCGCCCCTGTTTGCTTGTATTGGATTTGGCTTAGGGCATTTTGCAACAGCCATCAATAATGGAGCAACATTTGATATTTGCTATACTTTGGAAGAAAACAACTGGCGTCAGCGACGTTCCTTGCAATTGAATTTAAAGGACATCTATATTTCCAATGGATAATCCGGATTGATTTTATGGTAAATTGAGAATAATTTTTATCTTCGGAACATCGAAATTTTGAATGGATGATATTAAAGGCAGAAAACCTGATCAAAAAGTATAGGCAGCGTACCGTTGTCAATGATGTTTCCTTTGAAGTTTCGCAGGGAGAAATCGTGGGTCTGTTGGGTCCCAACGGTGCCGGGAAAACCACATCCTTTTATATGATTGTTGGGCTGATCAAACCCAATCATGGCCATGTTTATCTTGATGGGGCGGAAATTACTGATGACCCCATGTTTCGACGGGCACAGAAAGGTATTGGATATCTTGCCCAAGAAGCCTCAGTTTTCCGAAAACTATCTGTAGAAAATAATATCCTGGCGGTCCTGGAAATCCATTATCCAAATAAAGAGGAGCGAAGGGAAAAACTGGAGGAGCTATTGAAGGAATTCAGCCTCAATCGCGTTCGGAAAAACAGGGGAGACTTGCTTTCTGGTGGAGAAAGGCGAAGGACAGAAATTGCACGTGCATTGGCGGCCAATCCCAATTTTATTTTATTAGATGAGCCTTTTGCAGGTGTAGATCCCATTGCCGTTGAAGAAATCCAGTCTATAGTTGCCAAACTCAAAACCCGGAATATAGGAATCCTTATCACAGATCACAATGTGCAGGAAACACTGTCCATTACAGACCGGGCATACTTGCTGACAGAAGGTAAGATCATGTTGACCGGCACACCCGAAGAAATTGCAGACAATGAGTTGGCCCGTAAATTTTACCTGGGCCGGAATTTTGAATTACGCAGAAAAAAACTCTAAACAAAGCATTCCATGGCAATTCTGAACTCGATATTCACATGGATTATGAAAAAGCGCATTCATCAGATTGAGCTTTTTAAGAAATACCCGCATGAAGTGCAGGAAGAATGGTTTCAAAGTTTAATTTCTACTGCCCAAGCCACCGAATGGGGTAAAAAATTCGGATATGAATCCATTCTTACTCCTGAAATTTATAAGAACAGGGTTCCTTTACAGGATTATAATAGCCTCAAACCCTATATTGACCGTATGCTCAAAGGGGAACAAAATATTTTGTGGCCTTCCGAAATCAAATGGTTCGCCAAATCATCCGGCACAACCTCAGATCGCAGTAAATTTATACCTGTAAGTAAGGAAGCACTGGAAGATTGTCATTACCAGGGGGGAAAGGATATGTTGACGGTGTATTGCTATAACCGACCCGATACTCGTATCATGACCGGTAAAACGGTGGTTTTGGGAGGAAGCTCGCAGATTATTAATATCAATTCCAATGCCTACCAGGGCGACCTTTCGTCAATTATTATCCGGAATCTGCCATTTTGGGCGGAATATAGCCGGACTCCAAGCATGGAGGTAACACTCAACCCCAATTTTGAAGAGAAAATTGAGAGTGTGGCGCAGATTACTTGCAAGGAAAACGTCACTAATCTATCTGGTGTTCCTACCTGGAATATTGTGCTGGCCAAAAGAATTCTGGAAATTACCGGAAAATCCAATCTGCTTGAGGTTTGGCCCAATCTGGAGTTTTACAGTCATGGAGGAGTGAGTTTCCGTCCTTACCGGGAGCAATTTAAAAAACTGATCCCTTCTGATAGCATGTATTATCTGGAAAATTACAATGCCTCAGAGGGCTATTTCGCCCTACAGGATCAACCCGATTCTGAGGACTTGTTGCTCATGCTGGATTATGGTATTTATTACGAATTCCTGCCTATAGAAAACCTGCACGATGAAAATCCCCGTACCCTGTGCCTGCATGAGGTGGAATTGAACAAGAACTATGCGTTAGTGATTTCAACTAATGCTGGACTTTGGCGTTATATGGTAGGGGATACGATCAAATTTGTCAATTTGTCTCCCTACCGGATTCAGATTACCGGCAGAACCAAACAATACATCAATACCTTTGGGGAAGAACTGATAGTGGATAATGCAGATCAGGCCATAAATTTTGCTTGTGGGCAAACAGAGGCCATTGTGAAAGATTATACTGCTGGCCCGGTTTATTTTAGCGAAGGAAAATCGGGAGCACATGAATGGATGATAGAGTTTGAGAAGCAGCCTGGGGATTTTAAGCGATTTTGTGAAATTCTGGATTCGCGCCTGAGGGAGCTGAATTCGGATTATGACGCCAAACGATTTAAGGATTTGGCCCTGGGATTCCCGCTGATTCATAATGTACCAGACGGCACTTTTTACAAATGGATGAAAGAGCGTGGTAAATTGGGCGGTCAGAATAAGGTGCCCCGTCTGGCCAATGAGCGAACTTATCTTGATGCAATCGCAAAGCTGCTCTGAAATTCGTACCTTTGAACCCTAATATTTTGAAATTATGGCAAATATCCTGGCAATAGTAGGGAGACCAAATGTGGGTAAATCCACATTATATAATAGATTGACGGAGAGCAGAAAGGCGATTGTCGATGATTTCAGCGGGGTGACCCGGGACAGGCATTATGGTCATGCAGAGTGGATTGGCAAGCAATTCACGGTCATTGATACCGGTGGTTATGTGCACGGATCGGATGATGTGTTTGAAGCCGCAATCCGGGAGCAGGTATTGATTGCTATAGAAGAAGCCACGGTTATTTTGTTTATGGTGGATGTCACTACAGGGATTACGGACCTGGATGATGATATTGCCGATTTACTACGCCGCAGCAAGAAGCCGGTTTTTGTGGTGGTCAATAAGGTGGATCATGGACTTCTGCAACAGGAAGCAGCTGTTTTTTATAGTTTTGGACTTGGTGAAATCTATCCGATCGCTTCAATTTCTGGTTCTGGGACCGGGGAATTACTGGATGAAGTAGTCAAGCATTTTGAAGACGAACCAGAAGAAACCGATGAATTGCCAAAATACGCTGTTGTAGGTAGGCCAAATGTCGGTAAGTCCTCCTTTATCAATGCCCTGATTGGGAAGGAACGAAATATTGTCACACCGGTTGCAGGCACAACACGGGATTCCATTCGGATCCATTACAATTTGTTCGGCCACGATTTTATGCTTATCGATACCGCCGGCCTGCGGAAAAAAGCAAAAGTCCGGGAAAATATAGAATTCTATTCTGTCATGCGTACCATTAAGGCATTAGAAGATGCCGATGTGGTTATTCTGATGCTGGATGCCACCGAGGGTATAGAAGCACAGGATATAAATATCTTCCGTCTGGCCGAAAAAAATAAAAAAGGCGTTGTTATTTTGGTGAATAAATGGGATTTGATAGATAAGAACCACAAAACTACCAAGGTTTTTGAGGAGATGATCCAGGAGAAGATCGCACCATTCACCGATGTGCCGATCATATTCACTTCGGTAACCGAAAAACAACGGATTTTCAAGGCATTGGAAGCAGCAAAAGGGGTTTATGAAAACAAAATCAAAACCATCCCCACTTCGAAGCTCAACGATTTGTTATTGCCTATCATCGAAAATTTCCCGCCGCTTGCTACCAAGGGAAAGCACATTAAGATCAAATATATTACCCAGTTGAAGGGGCGTTCACCAATGTTTGTGTTTTTCTGTAATCTGCCACAATACATCAAGGATCCCTACAAACGTTTCATTGAAAACAAGATCAGGGAGCACTTTGATTTTAAAGGAGTGCCCATACAAATTTGGTTTCGCCAGAAATAGTTCGTTTCTTTAGAACAATAACCTTCCACGACTGTATATTAGTTGACGGAATGTTCTTGCGGCAGCAAGTGCTTCATACTAAATTTAAAACAGTAAGATTATGGCAGTAGTACCCAAATTGTTCAGAAACTCAGAGGAATTGGATCGCTCGTTGATTTATGACCTGATTGCCCAAAAGCAAGAGCCGAGCTTTACCTTAATGATGCCTACACATAGAACCCCACCTGAACGGGAGACCGACCCGATTCAATTCAAAAACCTTGTCAGTGAATTGGAAATGAAAATCAAGAAGGCTGGTTTGGAAAAGCATTTGGATTTGATTTCTAAATTACATTCAGTCGAAAAAGATAGAGATTTCTGGAATCATCAGGGGGCGGGATTGGCAGTTTTCATTAATCCTTCTTATTCCAAGGTAGTAAGCACTCCCATTTCCCTTCCATCTTTGACAATTATTTCTGATACTTTTCATGTCAAGCCTTTATATCGTTATTATCAGGAAAGTGGTCGTTTTCAATTGTTAGTATTGGGCCAGGATCATGTTTACTTGTATGAAGGCGACAAATATGGGATGGAGGCTTTAGACATTTCAGGTAAAGTCCCGCAATCGATGAAAATGGCGTTGGGAGGAGAAATGACTGATGATGATATTGATTCCGCCGATTTCGGTGGGGTTGGCGCAAGTAGTCAGGTCAACAGAGGAGTCGGTCCTTTCGTCCATGGATATACCGAGAAAAGCCAGCAGAAGGACAATGATTTGATCCGATTTTTCAGAATCGTTGATGAAAAGGTTTTGGAGCATTTTTCCACCACCTCTGGTTTGCCATTGATTTTGGCGGCATTGCCAGAGCATCACGCTACCTTCAGGCAGGTCAGTAAAAATTCCAAATTATTGAAGACCGGAATTGAAAAGGATGTGTCGAGAGTGCCCATAGACGAATTGGGTAAGATAGTCTGGAATGCTTTTTACCTGGAATATGAGCAAGGAGTGGCTGCTTTACTGAAGCGGCAACAATTGGCTGAATCCCAGAATTTGAGCCATACCTTGCTGGATGATGTGGTTAAGGATGCGCTGGATGGAAAAATTGAGATTTTATTAGTGGAGGAAAACCGAATAATCAAAGGTCGGATTCTTGAGAAAGAGCGGGGCATAGAATATCATGAATCAGGGGTGGATGATGTGCTGGATGATCTTTCCGCTCTTGTGATTGAAAAATCAGGAAGGGTTATTCTGCTGCCTGCAGAGAAAATGCCACATTCAGGAGGAGCGGTATCTATCAACAGGTATTGATTATTCAAGCAGGGATTCCAGTACTGACCATACATGCTTTGCCATGATTTGCTGCCCTTCTGCAGTAGGGTGTATGCCATCTGATTGATTCAGTTCTTCGATTCCTGCAACATCTTCAAGCAGAAATGGTATCAATGTAAGATCAAGACTTGTGGCTAATCTGGGGAAAATGGATTCAAATTCACTGAAATAAGCCTGTCCCATACTTGGGGGCACCTTCATTCCAGCCAAAATGATCTTGCACTTGGGATTGGCGGCTTGCACTTTCATAATGATGGCTTCCAGATTTTCAAAGGTCGCCGATGGAGGAATCCCCCGCAGGCCATCATTAGCCCCCAATTCCAGTACAAATACCGATAGGGGTTGCTGCATCAGCCAGTCGATCCTTTCCCTGCCGCCGGCGCTGGTCTCCCCACTCAATCCTGCATTGATACATTGGTAGGGGAGGCCGAGGCTATCAATTTTTTGTTGGATCAATGCAGGAAATGCCTGTTCCTTATCCTCAAGTCCCAATCCTACAGTCAAACTGTTGCCAAAAAACAATATGATTTTCCTTTCTTCCTCCTTTTCGGCAGCAGGTTCCTGCTGATCCTTATTTTGTATTTGCTGTTCGGTACTATTATCAGTAGGCCCTGCGCATCCCACCGTCAAACAAATGCTTGTAAGAAGCACAGCGAACCCAACTAAATGAAAAAACTCTCTCAATTTTAAAATCATATAGCTAATTTAGAAAAATTCAATTAATAACATAACATTAATCATTATCTACCACAGATCCATTGCGTATGCCTACACCAATTTTGCAATTACACCGAGTTTCCAAAACCTTTCAGATTGGTCAAAACAAGATTTCGGTTCTGAGAGATATTAACCTCGAAATAGCTGCAGGTTCCACTTCTGCAATTGTTGGCCCCTCAGGCAGTGGTAAAACCACTTTGTTGGGGCTTTGTGCCGGTTTGGATAAGAGTAGTGAAGGGCGCATTATTCTGAATGGAATAGAACTGAACACGCTCAATGAGGATCAACTGGCACAGGTTCGAAATGAAAATGTAGGCTTTGTATTTCAAAACTTTCAGTTGTTACCAACCCTGACTGCTTTGGAAAATGTATTGGTTCCGCTGGAATTGAGAGGTCTGAAAAAGCAGGAGGACGCGGCAATGGAATTGTTAGAAAAAGTAGGTCTGGGCGAGCGGGCGGATCATTACCCTTCCCAATTGTCTGGAGGTGAACAACAGCGGGTTTCTTTGGCACGGGCATTTGCCAATAAGCCCAAAATCCTGTTTGCTGATGAACCAACCGGCAATTTGGATGCAGAAACCTCTTTGATTGTTGAAAATATGTTGTTTCAACTCAATCAGGAATCCGGGACCACGCTCATCATTGTGACCCATGATCTGGACCTGGCTGCAAAAACCCAACGTATAATCCCCATCAAAGGAGGTAGTTTACAATGAATTGGCAATGGGTATTGAAAATGGCATGGAGGGATAGCCGGAGAAACCGCTCTCGTCTCTTCCTCTTTATTTCCTCTATTATTTTGGGTATTGCCTCGCTCGTGGCCATTAAGTCCTTCAACCAAAACCTGAACCGTAATATTGATCAGCAAGCTGCCCAATTGTTGGGTGCGGATCTGGAATTGGAAACCAACCGTCGGCCAAGTGAGGAGGTATTGGCATTTGTTGACTCTATCAGTTCGCTTGGTATCGATGCTGCCGAGGAGCAGCAATTTATGTCAATGGTTCTATTTCCAAAGGCAGATGGATCGAGATTTATTCAGGTTAGGGCCATAAAGGGATCTTATCCCTTTTATGGAAGCATTGAAACGCGGCCTGCCAATGTGGCGGAGGAGTTTGGAATGGAGGGCGAAGTATTGGTTGATCATAGCCTGATGATCCAGTATGAGGCAACTCCGGGAGATAGTATCCAGTTGGGCTTGAATAAGTTTCGGATTGCAGGGCATTTAATGGCACAACCAGGACAATCAGCAGTTTCCGGGGCTTTGGCCCCTTCTATCTTGGTTCCTCTGGATCAGTTGGAAGGAAGCGGCCTGCAACAGCTCGGTAGCCTGATAACATACAAGTTTTACTTCAAATTT
The DNA here is from genome assembly GCA_035306865.1 of Sphingobacteriaceae bacterium. GTDB lineage: Bacteria > Bacteroidota > Bacteroidia > Sphingobacteriales > Sphingobacteriaceae > DASRQK01. The sequence continues at coordinate 2,067 of DATGNG010000258.1, read as the reverse complement.
CCTCCCGGTTATGGCGTAGATGCTCTGGTCGATCGGCTTCAGGGAAGGCTCACCCAGCTTCAGCTCCAGAGTGAAACCATCCAAACCAACAAAGAGGACACCGGACGTTCCTTTACGGATATGGCAGAATTTATGGGGCTGGTGGGTTTCATTGCCTTGCTTCTGGGATGTATTGGTGTGTCCAGTGCAGTACATATTTATGTCAGGGAAAAAATGGTTTCGGTCGCTATTTTGCGCTGTCTTGGGGCAACATCCCGCCAAACCTTCTTTATTTTCCTTGTTCAATTTGCCTTTATAGGACTTTTGGGTGGCATTGCGGGTGCCATTGTTGGAAGCGCAATCCAATACCTGATCCCTTGGGTGGTACAGAGTTTTGTGCCTTTTGCAATATCAAGTGAACTTTCCGGGTCAGCTATCGTAGAGGGAATACTGGTCGGCTTGGTCATTTCGGTGCTGTTTGCCTTGTTGCCTCTGGTAGCAGTCAGGAACATTTCTCCACTCCATTCACTTCGGATCAGTGATGAACCGGAAGGAGGATGGAAAGACAGAACGAAATGGCTGATTTATTTTCTGATCGCAGCTTTCGTGGTTGTTTTTACCTATTTTCAAGTGGGAAAATGGGGACAAACACTGGTTTTTTCTTTGGGATTGGGAATCATATTTTTGTTGTTTTATACTGTTTCAAAAGCATTTACCTATTTCATCCGTAAATATTTCCCCAAAAGACTGCCCTATCTCTGGCGACAGGGATTGGCCAATCTTTATAGACCCAACAATCAGACGGTAGTATTGTTAATATCTATAGGCTTGGGTACGGCTATGGTGGCAACATTGTTTTTTGTACAGGAAATGCTGATGCAGCGCATCCGTATCTCCGCAAATGAAAAACAGGCTAATATGTTGTTGTTTACCATTCTGCCAACACAGTTGGAACCCATCAGGCAGATGACAATTGACGGGGGATTACCTGTGGTAGATGAGGTGCCTATCGTAACGGTCCAACTAACCGGCATAAAAGGCAGGACCGCAGATCAGATTCTGGCTGATTCCACCGCCAGGAGTTCTGCACGAGCCATTAATCAGGAAATCCGAGCTACCTATCGATCCGAATTGACCCCATCCGAAAGGTTGGTGAAAGGAGAGTGGGTCGGACAAGTCGCCAAGGGGGATACAGCGCAGGTGTCCCTTGAGGTAGGTTATGCCCGGCGTTTAGGTGTGGGAATTGGGGATAAATTGGAATTTAGTGTGATGGGCATACCCATTCCCGCAATTGTCAGCAGCACACGGGAAGTAGATTGGAATCAGTTTTCCACCAATTTCCGTTTGGTTTTTGCTGAAGGAACAATCGACGATGCCCCCCGGTTTTATGTGATGCTGACCTATATCGAGGATGTTGAGACTTCCGTCCGATTTCAGCAACAAGTGGTAAATGCCTTTCCGAACATTTCGGTCATCGACATTAATAGTGTGCTGAATATTTTAAGGGATTTGATGGGAAAAATCGGCTTTGTTATTCAATTTATTGGTGGATTCAGTATTTTGACCGGTGTAATTGTACTCATTGCCTCCGTCCGGATCAGCAAATATCAGCGTATCCGGGAGAATGTCCTACTGCGCACCATAGGAGCAAGCCGGCGTCAGATTTTTATTATCAATCTCAGTGAATATTTTATACTTGGCTTCCTGGCTGCTTTGGTTGGATTACTGGTTTCCATGGTGACCACCAGCCTATTGGGTTCTTTACTGTTTGAGATGCGTTTCGTCCCATCCATAGGCACCATGTTCATCATCCTATTCATGGTGTCCTTATTGACAACCATTATTGGGCTCCTCAATAGTTTGGTCACTCTCAATCGGCCTCCGCTGGAAATACTGCGCAGAAATTGACAAGCATTGATTCGGATACCATAGGATTTTATCGGAATTTAAAATCCCCAAATTTGCATGAATTTGGGGATAAGTGTTTTCGTTGGAACACTACTTCCGAGAAATGAATTCATTTTTCGGAAGTGTGAAATCGGAAAAAGCAGTGTATCTCGAATGCCAGTTTACCCGGGAAAACCCGAA
>DATGNG010000257.1:0-10633 GCA_035306865.1 Sphingobacteriaceae bacterium | reverse complement strand
CCACCTCTTCCCATTCCGAACAGAGCAGTTAAGCCCGCCAGAGCCGATGGTATTGCCGTAACAGGTGGGAGAGTAGGTCGGTGCCGGATTTTATACGGGAAGCCCTTGCTGGAAACAGCCAAGGGCTTTCTTGTTTTCGGGGCGTGACAGCGGGAGCACGGATTCCGCAAAAGCCATTCTTTTCGCGGACTACCAGCTTCCGGGAAATGAATTCATTTCTCGGATTTGTGTTTTTGCGGAATACACTTTTCCCCAAATTGGTATAGATTTGGGGAATTTATGACAAGGAGAAAACACACAACTGTTTTCACGGAATACCAGCTTCCGGGAAATGAATTCATTTCTCGGATTTGTGTTTTTGCGGAATACACTTTTCCCCAAATTGGTATAGATTTGGGGAATTTGTTTTCAGGGCCTTTGCATCTCCGATGCTATTTCCTGAAGGGTTACAGAATCCCTCACCCTCGGAACCATTCAAAGCCCGATTTAAAATAAGTATTCACCTCTCCCGGGCCTTTGCACCTCTGGTGCTAGACCGGAGAGGTGAATACTTATTTTACCCCATGTTATGATAAACCGCCTGTACATCATCATCCTCTTCGAGTTTATCAATCAGCTTGAGGACATCTGCGGCAGCAGTTTCATCAATTTCAGTGTGGGAAAGGGCAATTCTTTCAAGTTTTGCGCTGGAAACAGCGATTCCTTTTTCTTCCAGAAGACGTTGCATATTCCCAAAATCCTCAAAGGAGGTTTGGACTACCACGATATCATTGCCTTCTTCATCGGATTCTATATAGAGTTCTTCCAAGCCACCATCTATCAGGTCCAATTCCAATTCGTCCGAATCCAGATCCTCGCTTGCGGGAAACCGAAAGATAGATTTGCGTTGAAAAATGAAGTCGAGTGAACCGGTCTTGCCCAGCGTGCCCCCCGCTTTGCTAAAATAACTCCGGATATTAGCAACCGTACGATTTGTGTTGTCAGTAGCAGTCTCGATCAATATGGGAGCACCGTGGGGCCCATAACCTTCATATACATGTTCTTCATAACCCTTTGCATCCTTGTCAGACGCCCGTTTGATAGCAGCCTCCACACGATCTTTGGGCATATTGACAGCTTTGGCATTTTGGATCGCTGTACGCAACCTCGAGTTACTCTCAGGGTTTGGGCCGCCTTCTTTCACTGCCATTGCAATTTCTTTGCCCAAACGGGTAAATTGAACGGCCATTTTAGCCCATCTCTTAAATTTACGTTCCTTCCTGAATTCAAATGCTCTGCCCATATTTCCGGTTGATTTACAATGTTTTTTTCAAATTTTCGATCATATCTTCTACTATCCTGTCCAGTTTAAATTTTGGACGCCAGTCCCAGTCCATTTTTGCCACCGTATCATCAATAGTTGATGGCCAGCTATCAGCAATTGCTTGTCTGGCATCCCCCTCTATATATTCGATCACAAAATCAGGAATATGCTTGCGAATAGCTCGGGCCAAATCCCCGGGCGTAAAGCTGATTCCGGTAAGGTTATAACTGGATCTCACTTTTATATTTTCTGCAGGTGCATCCATCAGTTGGAGAGTGCCGCGAATAGCATCATCCATGTATAGCATGGGCAGCTCGGTTCCTGCTGATAAAAAGCACTGGTAACGCCCGTTTTTTAAGGCCTCATGGAATATATGGATAGCATAATCGGTAGTCCCTCCACCGGGGGCAGCTTTCCAACTGATCAGTCCGGGATAGCGTATGCTCCTTACATCCAAGCCGTAGCGGTTGAAATAATATTCACAATAGCGTTCTCCGGCCAGTTTACTGATCCCATAAATAGTGTTGGGATCCATGATTGTATCTTGAGGAGTAATGACTTTTGGTGAATTTGGTCCAAAAACCGCAATGGAGCTTGGCCAAAATAATTTTTTGACTCCATATTCGACGGATAAATCCAGGACATTGAGCAGCCCATTCATGTTTAGATCCCAAGCCTGCCGGGGAAACTTTTCTCCGGTAGCAGATAACATGGCTGCCAAAAGATAGACTTGAGTCGGTCTATACTTTTTAAAAAGATTTTGAAGTGATTGCTTGTCCAGCACATCGACCAGCTCAAACTGTTCTTCTTCATTTACAATGAGGGGGCGATTGATGTCTGAGGTAATAACTGCCTGGTTTCCGTAGATTCCCCGAAGTGCAATTGCCAATTCGGTACCGATCTGGCCATTGGATCCTATAATGATAATAGATTCTTCCATTACCGCAAACTTAGATAACTTGGCTTGTAAATGCAAGTCAATTTCTCAACACAATTACAAAACTTTTGCGAAAAACCTGTCTATATCCGGAATTGTTATATAATTCAATAACAATGGTATAAATGCCCGGACTGACAATAGAACCCTGTTCATTCTGCCCATCCCAAACCCAGATGCCCTGTGAAGGAATACTCGTGTTTCGAATAATATTTTTGGCCAGGTATCCTTGTGAATTGAATATTTGGATGGTGGCCATCAATCCGGCGTGGGTGATATTATAGTGGAGTTCCAGTTGGTCATCTATCCCATCGTGATCGGGGGAAACAATTCTGGACTTCATGTTTAAAATGGTCTTTGCGGTATGGACACTACTGTTTTGATATCCTGGTGTTGCACCTCCTTCCGATACCGCAGCGGATTTGAAGTTCCCCGGGGCATTGGTGTCTATGCTTGGATTTTGTCTTTCCAGAGAAATTCCTTTTGGGTCTTTTATAAATGGACTGTGCATTGCAGCCGAATAAAATAAGCTGTCCAAAATATAAAGGTCTTGAATTCCCATAGCCAGTCCCGGCTGGTGAAGAAGTAAGACATTGCCCTGATTATTGTTAAATGCAGGAAGTCGGTTCATCTTGATGAAATGCTGCAATCGGGCTTTGGGATAGTGTTGAGCCACCACTAATGGATCGGTAGTAAGCACTCTATAAGTGCCAGGCATCATGATGTGAGGTGTCTCTGAAATCCGCTGCATATTGGCAACTGCACCAGCATTATTGATGTTGGCGATCCAAACCTCCTGCAGATTGATAGGATGTCCGGAGGGGTTGAAAATTTCTACGAAGTCCACACCATCTTTTTGGGGATTGAATAAAATTTCGTTGATTATCAGTTGAAAATTAGTAGTAGCCGAAAGGATCAAGGTAATTAATGTATATTTCATAATTTTGCAATAATTTGAGGTTATAATTGTAGATTTGTATTGGACAAATTTACGAAAAAAGAAAATAAATTTAAGTATAAATAAATAATTTAAAGCAAAAAATAATGAAAGTGGCAGTCGTTGGGGCAACAGGCCTCGTGGGTTCAGAAATGCTTACCGTACTCGCAGCACGGAATTTTCCAGTTACAGAATTGATTCCTGTTGCTTCTGCAAAAAGTAAGGGCAAGCAAGTTCTTTTTAAAGGTCGATCTTATGATGTGGTGACTTTAGAAGAAGCGATTTCCATGAAACCTGATGTGGCATTGTTTTCGGCCGGTGGAGGAATTTCGTTGGAGTACAGTCCGAAATTTGCCAATGCCGGAATTACTGTTATCGATAATTCTTCTGCCTGGAGAATGGATCCCAGCAAAAAGTTGGTTGTACCGGAAATCAATGCGGATCTGTTGACCAATGAAGATAAAATCATTGCCAACCCCAATTGTTCTACAATACAAATGGTGGTAGTTCTCAAACCCCTGCACGATCGGTACAAAATAAAAAGAGTGGTTGTTTCTACCTATCAATCAGTTACCGGTACCGGTGTGAAAGCTGTCAATCAATTGAATGATGAGCGGGCCGGAAAGGAAGGTGAAAAAGCTTATCCTTACAGAATTGATTTGAATGTCCTCCCCCATATTGATGTGTTTCAGGAGAATGGATATACAAAGGAAGAGATGAAAATGATCGAGGAAACCAAAAAGATCATGGGGGATGAGCAGATCAAGGTGACTGCCACCACGGTTAGAATTCCGGTGATAGGGGGGCATTCCGAATCTGTAAATATTGAATTTGAATCAGATTTTGACCTGGATGAGGTGAGACAAATTATCGGATCACAGGAAGGGTTAGTGTTGGTGGATGATCCCGCAAATTTGAAATACCCTATGCCGATAGATGCCCATGGAAAAGACGAAGTCCTCGTTGGCAGAATACGAAGAGACTTCAGTCAGCCCCATTCCTTGAATTTATGGATTGTGGCCGATAATCTTAGAAAAGGAGCAGCCACCAATACGGTACAGATCGCGGAAGCATTGCTTGCCCGGGGCCTGATATAATTTATGAAGCAAAAGAAGACCAGCAGGAAGGAGCGAATCATCAATGAGGCAAGGAAATTATTTGCCGAAAAGGGGTATGTCGATACATCAACCAAAGAAATCGCTTTGAATGCAGGAGTCTCAGAGGCATTGATCTTTAAGCATTTTACAAGCAAAGACATATTGCTTTCCCACATAATAAAGGCAGGTTACCGTCAAGTATTGAGCTCCCAGCGGGGTATGATGACTTATCGTGATGCTAAATCTTTTTTGCTCAACATGATTCAATTGCCCCATCAATTGGTCAATGCGGATCCCCTATTTTGGAAATTGCAGGAGCGGCTTTCCCATCACCATTTTTCAAAGCAGCAGCATGAGTTGTTTATGAAACCGGTTCGTCAGGTGCTTGAAAGAGCTTTTACTGAACTTGGTTATGAAAACCCACAATTGGAGGCGGAATTGTTGCTTCAGGTGATTGATACGCTTTGGAAAAAGGAAGCCAGCGGTGAACTGCCTCAATCCGTAGAAATAGCTCAGCTATTGCACAACAAGTATAAATTGATTGATGATGCCAACATTTCGTAATAACTTGCAGAAAAACGCAAAAGTTTTCTTATTATTACGCTTTTAATTATACGCTTTATTTTACCCTTGTCCATTGAGATGAAGAAGATATTTGGTTTAGTCTTGATTCTTTTGGCAGTGCAACATAGCCAGGCACAGCAAAGAAAAACTTTCGTTGATTTTATAAATAGTCCCCATAGATGGGTTGATTCGGTATTCAATAGCCTTAGTTCCGAAGAAAAGGTGGCCCAAATGTTTATGGTCCGGGCTCATAGCAATAGAGGGGAGGACTATATTGATTCTGTAGCAAGGGTTATTGAGAAGGAGCAGTTGGGTGGAATAGTTTTGTTTCAGGGAGGTCCAATTGGTCATGCACAGGTGATCAACAGGTATCAACGCCTGTCCAAAGTGCCTTTGTTGGTGGCTCTTGATGGTGAATGGGGTTTGGGCATGCGTATGCCGGACTCTACTGTTTCTTATCCCTATCAAATGACATTGGGGGCTATTCAGAATGAAGGATTGATTTATCAGATGGGGAGGGAAATTGCCAAAGATTTCAAACGACAGGGTATGAACATCAATCTGGCTCCGGTAGTGGATGTAAACAATAACCCCAACAATCCGGTGATAGGTTTTCGCTCCTTCGGTGAGAATAAGCATAATGTAACCCAAAAGAGCTTGTCTTACATGAATGGGATGATGGATGAAGGAATTATAGTTTCCCTCAAGCATTTCCCGGGTCACGGTGATACGGATGTAGATTCACATCACGACCTTCCGGTGCTTAGCTTCTCAAGGGAACGACTGGATTCGCTGGAGATGTATCCCTTCCGGAAATTGATCAAAGCAGGGGCCGGAGGAGTCATGGTGGCCCATATGCATATCCCAAGCCTTGACAACACTACCAATTTGCCATCTTCTATTTCTCAACCCGTTGTCACCGACATTTTGAAAAATGAATTAGGTTTCCGTGGATTGACTATTACCGATGCTATGGATATGCAGGGGGTGGTAAAGTTTTTTAAAAATGGAGAGGCAGACATCCGGGCTATTATTGCCGGGAATGATTTGCTGGAACTATCCGAAAATAGTAATAGAGCAATAAAAATGGTGCTCGAGGCCATTAGAACGGGAAGATTGGATCAGAATGATATTGATCAAAGAGTCAAAAAGATTTTGGCCGCCAAATATTGGCTTGGACTGGACAAACCTGAAAACAGGAAGGTCGAAATTAAGGATATCCATAAGGAATTGAATCGTTGGTCCTCCAGTATTTTGAATCAGCGGCTTGCGGATGCAGCTGTAACTTTGCTCAATGGCAATGAGGCTATCCGGAATTTGGATTTTACCAAACGCACAGCACTAATTAGCGTAGGCGAAGCGAATCACATTACAGAATTCCAACTGCAGTTAGGAAAGAAATTTGATAATAGTCTTTATTATGTCATTCCACATGATGCGAATGCGGATGAAATTACGGCAGTTACCAAAGAATTGTGGCGTTTTGACCAGGTTGTGATAGCCCTTCACGATTCCCGTCCAAGACCAAGAAACACCCTGCATTATAGTCCCGAAGTTAAAATGCTGATCAGCGAATTAGCTTCAAGAAATGCAGTTTTTGCGGTATTCGCCAATCCATATGCATTGGCAGGACTCCCGGGAATTGAGAATGCCAAATCCCTTTTAGTCTGCTATCAGAATGATGATGTGTTGCAAAGAGCAGCTGCCAAAGTTGTGTTAAGGACTTTGAAACCAAGCGGTAAATTACCGGTTAGCATCAACTCCACCTATAAAAGCGGGGATGGTATCCAATAATAATTGAATGATTTGTTCCAGGTATTTAGCATCCATTTCATCAAAAGTATTGAAGTGGGTGCTGTCAATATCCAGTACTCCAATTACCTGACCATCTTTTATCATAGGCAGGACAATTTCCGAATTGGACAATGAGCTACAAGCTATGTGTCCGGGAAACTGATTGACATCCGGCACTATCTGCACCTCAGCTTTTTCCCAGGCTGTTCCACAGACTCCTTTACCTTTTCGAATTCGGGTGCAGGCGACAGGGCCCTGAAAGGGTCCCAATACCAATTGACCCTCTTTGACCAAATAAAAACCTGTCCAAAGGTGTTTGAACTGGGTGTTCAAAACGGCAGTTATATTTGCCATATTGGCCACAAAATCACTTTCCCCATCTATCAATGCAGCGATTTGGGGAATGAGTGCCTGATATTGCTCCTCCTTGGTCCCTCCTTCAAGAATAACAAGATCTTCTGCCATAAGTCTAAATATTAGCGGTTTTTTCTTTCAACCAGTTTTTCTCTTGTTCATTCAGATGAGGGGAAAGTTGATCATAAACCATCTGGTGATAATCGTTTAGCCACTGAATATGTTTTGCATCCAACCACTGCACATCGATGAGGTCGGTCGAGATATAACACAGGGTCAAGGTCTCAAAAGACATAAATTCTCCAAAATAATTTTTGTTGGCTTCCACTGCCAAAACCAGGTTTTCAATACGTATGCCGTATTTCCCTTCAAGGTACAACCCAGGTTCAATGGAGGTAATCATACCCGGCAAGATTGGTACATCCACTGGAGCGGCATTGAACACCTGTGGTCCCTCATGTACATTCAGGAAAAACCCAATTCCGTGTCCTGTGCCATGGCCGTAATTTTTATAGGCATCCCAAAGCGGTTTGCGGGTAATCGTATCAATTTGATAACCACGTGAGTTTTTGGGGAAAATTGTTGAGGATCCTTCGATCATTCCCTTCAATACCAAGGTGTAATCTTTCTTTTCTTCGGCCGTTATTTCTCCCAATGACACTACTCGTGTGATATCTGTGGTGCCACCCCGGTATTGTCCACCTGAATCGATCAGAAATAAACCTCGTGCTTGCAGGGTGCTGTTTGAGGATTCGGTGATTTTATAATGTGGCAATGCTCCGTGTTCCCGGTAACCTGCTATAGTATCAAAACTTTCACCTACAAAGCCACTCTGCTCAGCACGGAAATCACGTAATTTATTGGAAATACTAAGTTCGGTCAGACTGGTTCCCTTTGCCATTTCTTCTTCAAGCCATTTGAAAAACTTGGTAAGCGCTACCCCGTCTTTTACCATGGTTTCCCTGGTAAAAGCGATTTCTACATCATTCTTAAGGGCTTTTAAATCGGTGCTGGGATTGGTTTTTTCTATAGATACAACCGTATCCGGAATTTGTTGATACATGGAATGGCAGGTGCGTCTGGGATCGATCAACAATTTGGAACCGGCCGGAATATTTCAAATTGAGGTCCATATCTGGTCATAATCCACAGTCGAAACCCCATATGATGCCAACGTGTCAATTTCCGTCTGATCTAACTTATTAAGATTAATATATAGGTGGGCCTGGTCCTGGGATATCAGAATGAAACCCAGTACTACAGGATTACAATTCACATCGTTTCCACGAATATTAAGTGTCCAGGCCAGATCGTCTAATGTTGAAATCACATGGAAATCTGCACGGGATTCCCTCATTTTATGTCGGATAGCTTCGATTTTAGATGGAACGGACTTCCCGGTTTCCTCCGCCTTCAGCAAATAAGCTTTTTCCACAGGAAGAGCGGGGCGGTCCAACCAAATTTTTTCAAAAAGATCGATGTTTCCCCTAACTTCAATTCCGGCAGGAGAGAGGGTGTCACTTACAATATTAGCGACCTGAGCAGACAGAAGCTTTCCATCAAATGCCAGTACAGCTCCCTCTGACATGTTGTTTATCATCCAACTTGTGTATTCTGGGGCATTTTGAACGACCAATTTCATTAGTGTGACGCCAGACTCCTGCAATTGTTCGTTTGCCTGAACGAAATATCTGGAATCTGTCCAAAGTCCGGCAAAGTCAGCGGTAATTAATAAGGTGCCGGCCGACCCTGTGAATCCAGACAGCCAGGAAATGACTTTATAACGTTCGGGTAAATATTCGCTGATATGTGGATCTGAGGAAGGAATCAGATAGGCATCAATCTGTTGTTCTTTCATCTCAAATCTTAGGGCAGCAATTTTTTCCTTGTATGTCATGGTAAACTTATATGAAAATAATAAAATGTGAGGTCGCAAGTTAGTAATTATTCATGTTTTTACGATGGATAACTTGCCAATTTCGATTGGAAAATGTTTCTTTGTGGATTGTATTGATTGAAGGGTGTGATAGCATGAACCATTATAAATTATTTCCAAAATTCTGGTGCACATTTGTTATTTGTGTTTTTTTGTCTTTTGGAAACGCTTACGCAAATCAAATCGACCCAGGCAAAATAAATGAGGCGTATTTGCAATTAGCTGCTTCTCCTCAAATGGAGAACGGATTGGTTTCCCTGACCGTAATTGATGCAAGAACCGGAGAGTTGATCTTCTCGGAGAATGGAAAAGTTGGCATGGCTCCGGCTTCCACACTAAAAAATATTACAGCAGCAACAGCTTTTCGTGTGCTTGGTGAGGATTTTCGATTCAAAACAAAAGTTTTGATAAAGGGCAGAGTTGATGAAGAAGGTGTATTGCACGGTGATCTGATTATTCAGGGATCAGGTGACCCTTCTCTCGGAAGCGAACGATATGAGGAGACAAAGGAAACCCTGATTTTGGAAAAATGGATCCAGGCATTGAAGGATAGAGGTATCAAAACCATCAATGGACGCATCCTGGCAAACGATTTATTGTTTGGGGGGAATCAGGCACCAGGAGGTTGGCCCTGGGCGGATATGGGCAATTATTATGGAGCAGGGGTGTCTGCTTTGAATTGGAGAGAAAATTCTTTTGGAGTTGTATTCCGACCTGGCTCAAACCCAGGCGACCTGGCAAAGATTCAATCCACCTCTGTCGATGTATCTTATTTGGATATTGTCAATGAAGTAACCACGGGCCGAAGAGGTAGCGGTGACAATGTATATGCTTATTCTGCGCCCTATTCCAACCGGGTGTTTTTTCGCGGCACACATGGGGCGGATCTAAAAAAGACCATTTCCATGTCATTGCCAGACCCTGCCTATGATCTCGTGTATCAGTTGAGTAGAAAATTGGAGGAGGTAGGCATCAATCATAAAAAGCCTGTTGCAACGGTTTACAGTTTGCAATCCACCGGGGAAGGTTTTGTGCTGGAAGACGACCAAGATATTGAAGTGTTGGATGTACATGAATCGCCCGTCCTATCGGAATTAATTTATTGGTTCAATCGGTCAAGTATCAATCTCTATGGTGAATCGCTGCTGAAGGCTATGGCCCATAAGCTGGGTGGGGAAACGGGTACCGCTGATGCCGCTTCCTGGATGGCCAGATACTGGTCAGAAGCGCTGGGAATTCCGGTGGGTGAATTGAGGATTGCAGATGGGAGTGGTTTGTCTCCAAACAATAGAATTACAACTCATGCTATGTCACGTATCTTGTTGGCTTGCAGAGAAGAACCATGGTTTGAGGATTTTTATGAGAGTCTTCCGGTCAATAACGGAATGAAGATAAAAAGTGGAACAATTGGAGGGGTGTTGGGGTATGCGGGCTATCATACTTCTTCCTTGGGAATCCCCTTAGTATTTACTATATTGGTCAGTAATTACCAGGGTGGAGCCCAAGCCATGCGGAATCAAATGTTTCGTTTATTGGACAGTTTGAAGTAAGCCATTTAATAATATACAGCCTTGTCAATGATGGGCTGTAATTTGATAAATTAGAATATGAGCAAAATTAATCGTAAGCAAGAAGCCTTGGACTATCATTCCAAAGGTCGTCCGGGAAAAATTGAAGTAATCCCCACAAAACCTACAAACTCCCAACGGGA